>JBBQII010000276.1:0-5799 GCA_038324795.1 Gemmatales bacterium | reverse complement strand
GATGGCATGCTGTGGGAGAAGCTGGGCGTCGCGCAGGTTTCACAGAACAAGCATGATGATGCCCGCGCGTCGTTCAGCAAGGCGATTGAATGTGAACCGTCGCGCATCCGCAGTTACGAACTGTTGGCCGAAGTGCAGATCCGGCATCTGCAATTGGCCAACGACGGGCGCGAAACTATCGACCGGATGGTGAAGACCAACCCCGCCAGCGCGGAAGCGTATCTGGTGCGTGCCCGCTACAACCGCAGTCAGAACAAGTCGGCCGAGTGCATGCGCGACCTGGAAACGTTGATGCTCTGCGACCCCGAGAATGCCGATGGCCTCCTGATGTTCGCTGAACTGGCGCAGCTGAAGCAGGACCTGGCCCGCGCCCGAGACCTGCTGTCGGACGGGATGGCTTTGCATATGAAGGATGTCCGCTTCTATCGGGCACTCTCGTGGCTGGAACTGTCGAGCGGCAACCTGCCGGCCGGGGTGGCGTGCCTGGAACAGGGGATCCGGCAACTTCCCAACGCGGCTGAGTTGCTGGCTCCGCTGGGCGATCTGCTGGTTCAACAGGGCGATGCCGAGCGCGTGCGCGAGATCGCGAAGAAGCTCGAGGGCCGGCGCGGCTACGAAAGCCAGTCCCGCTACCTGACCGCCCGATTGCAGATGCTGGACGGCAAATGGGTCGAAGCGGCGGCGTCACTCGAATCGCTCCGCAACCAGGCCGTCAACAGTGCCGGACTGGCGGCCCAGATAAACCTTCTTCTCGCCACGTGCCATGAGAAACTCGGGAAACGCGATGACGAGATTGAATCGCTGAAGCGAGTCCTGACAAGTGATACCGGAAACCTCAGCGCACGTCTCAAGTTCGGCATGCTCTATCTGACGAATGGCGAACTCGACAAGGCAATCGACGAGTATGTAATTTCCGCCCGCTCGCCGTTTGCGCCGCTGAGCGCCCGCATCATGTTGGGGCGACTGATGATCGCCCGCGCCCGCGCGGCCGGCACCTCGGCCGATTGGTCGAAAATCAGCGAGTATGTGAAACTGCTTCGCGACAAGTACAAGAACTCCGTTGAACCGGTGTTGACCGAAGCAGAGATGCTGATGGCCCGCAACCAGTACGACACGGCAAAGAAGTTGCTGCGGGACGAAGCCGGCCGAAAGCTGAATGACCCGCGCATCTGGTCAGTACTGGCCGCAATCGCACTGGAAACCGAGGGGATGCACGCCGCCATCGACGTCGTCGATGAAGCCCAACGGCTGACGGGCGACCAGGTCGAACTGCGGTTGGCCCGCGCCCGCATCTGGGCCACCGACTGGCAGCGCGACCGCGGCGATCGACTGCGTTCGCTCGGCCAGACAATTTCGGCATTCAGCGAAGCCGACCAGTTCATCCTCGCGATGGGCATGACTGAAATCTGCGCCTCCATCCGCGACTTTGAAGGGCTCAAGCACTTCCAGAAGCAGGTTGCCGCCCGCGTGCCGGGGGACCTGCTGATCCGCCGCGGTCTCTACGAATCGGCCCTGCGTTCGGGCGATGAGCCCCTGCAACAAGCAATGCTGACTGAGATCGACCGTCTCGGCGGCCGATCGATGCTTGACGTTGCCGACTCGCTGCATGCCTGCACTCGCCCACTTCCCGCAGAGCGATTGCAGCAACTGCGCTCGCAGGCGGCAGAACTGTTGACGAAGGAACCGAAACGGGCGGATGCTCATCTGTTGATGGCACGAGTCGCCGACCAGACGGGCGATGCCGCGACGGCCGGGCGCGAGTATGCACAGGCGATCGCGCTCGAATCGGGCAACCTGACCAATCTTGAACTGCATCTGAGTTTCCTCCTTCGACAGGGCGATGCTGCTGCCGGCCGCAAGCGCATTGAACTACTGTTTGCCGACCCGCGTATGTCGGGCGAGGCATTTCTTGGCCTGATCGAAGGGGCGACATTCGGACTCACACCCGAGCAGCAGACGCGGTGCATGGCCGAAGTGCAACCGCTCGTGCGCAAGTCAGGCGTGTCGCTCCTCTGGTTGGCCCGTGTCGAGCAATCACGCGGCCGGATGAGCGAAGCCCGCGTGCTGGCCGAGCAGGTGACGAAGGCGTTCCCGCAACTGGCCGATGGCTGGATCGCCCGTGTTCGCCTGCAACCGGAGAAAGCGCTCGACCTCATCAAGACGGCTCGCGCGACCCTTTCAGCGAAGGATGGGCTCATCGTTTGTGCCGAGACTGCCGACATCATTCGCTCGCAACAGCCCGAATGGGTGCCGGAGTTGAAACAGCCCGCTGAAGTTCGCCTGTTCGCCCAGGCGATGTTGAACACGCGTCTGGTCCGCGGCAAGGTCAGCGATGCGGCCGTGCAATTGAACCAGGTGATCGACTCGGCCGGCAGCACCCCTGACGAAGCGGCCTGGGCGAAACAAAACCTGGCGATCATCACCGCATCACGAGGCGGGGCCGGTGAAAGCCAGAAGGCAGCTGCCCTGCTGAAGGATGTGTCCGCGAAGGCTGAAGGAACACTCGATGATCAGCGCGGTCGCGCGGCGTCATTCGCGCTGGCATCGCAGAACCTGACTGGTGTTTCCCGCAAGGGACTGCTGCAGAAGTCGATTGAGATCATGCGGCAGGTTTCCATTCACGCGGACGCCACGGCCCGCGACTGGTTCCAGCTTGCCCAACTCTATCGGCAGGCGGGCGATCGTACGGGCGGCGAGACGGCTTTCAAGGAAGCAATGCGTCGCGATGAAGGCAACCTGCACTACGTGCTGGCCCGAATCGAAGAACTTCTCAACGATTCTCGCGTCGATGAGGCCGAAGTCCACTTGGGCAGGCTTGCAGAGGCGTCGCACGATCCGCGCGCAGCCGGCACGCTATGCCGTTACTACGCGCTGGCCGGACTGCCGCAACGGTCGATCGAAGCGGTTGATCGCTATGTCCGTTCCGCGGAGTCGGGCACGGCGGACGGCCCGACTCGTATGCGTCTTGCCGCAGATATGCTCGACCGCGCGACACGTGCCGCAATGAGTCGAAGCCTGCCGGGGGCAAAAGCTCTCTCCACTGCGTCCGTTGACCGTTACCGTCAGTGCCTGAAAAGCTACCCTGATGCGGTTGTCCCGCTGGCACTGCTGCTGGCGGCCGACGGCAAGGCGGCGCAGGCGTTCGAAGTGTTGGAGACAGCACGGCCGAATCTGTCGCCCATGAAGTTTCTGACGCAAGCCGTGGCCGTGCTGCAGGTTGGCACGTCCGGACCGCGGCAATTCCAGCAGGTGAAAGGCTGGCTTGATGCCGCGATGTCCGCCGAGCCGGAATCATCAACGGTCCGTCTGTGCATGGCGGAGTATCACGCCCTGCGGCAGGACTACACCGCCGCGGAACCGCTGTACCGCGAGATCTTGCGGAGCGAGCCGGACAACATCGTCGCTCTCAATAACCTCGCGTGGATCCTGTCGCCCCGGGGGGAATCGCTGGATGAGGCGCTGCGTTCGATCGAACGGGCCATCAACGTGATGGGCCCGAACCCGGAATTGCTCGACACGCGGGCTCGTGTACAGATCGCGCGCGGCAGTTACGATCGCGCGATCGAAGATCTGACGCAAGCACTCGAATCGGGGCAGACGGCGTTGCGTTACTTCCATCTGGCAGTCGCCCAGTTCAAGCAGTTGAAGAAGACCGAGGCGGTGCAGTCGTTTCGCGAAGCAAAGAACCGCGGGCTCGACGTCAAGGCGGTCCACCCCAGCGACCAGGCGACGTATCGCGTGCTGGCCGCCCAGGTCGGCGACTGAGTCATCGCCTGGCCAACGCTGCCCGGGCCTGCTTCTGCAGCGACCGGGCGTGCTGATCGCGGTCCGCAAACTCCTCCCGCAGTTCCGGATGATTGTCCAAGTAGCGCTGCCAGCCATCGATAGCACTGCTCAGCAATCGTTCCGCCTCGGTGCGCGTTGCGTTATCGGGCTTCAACTTCCATCGAAGCAAGGCGCGGACCGCCCGTTCGTGAAGGATCATCGCCAGTTCGTAGTCGGCCTGCGCGTTCAGCAGCGTCGACGTCTGCCGCCGGATTAGCAGTGCAATCTTCTCGGACTGCGGCGTCAGCACAAATGACGACTGCTTCGCCATCGCTTTATGCAGTGCGGCCGCATCGCCCGATTCTTCCGCAGCAAGCACTGCTGCGAAGATATTGTTGGCGGCCTTCGACCATTCTTCCACATCCGCGGTCGTGATCTTCGTGCGCGTTACTACGTCGCGGATTCGCTGATTGCGGTCCTTCACCTCGGTCAATGCCGCGATGGCACTGCTGAAGTTGCCGCGCACCAGATTGTCGCGAGGCGAGTTCGTCGCGAACATCGTCTGCTTGAATTCCGATTCGAACAACCGGCCCACGATCCGTTGCGGTTCCCCACTGAGCGGTGCCCCATCGACCGATAACCGCGGCAGGAACTGCCACGGGAAATGATCGAACATGTACTTCGCTTTCTGCACGTTGCCCGGGCTGGCCTGATCGTTTCGCGCTTCCATGCTGAACGTCGTCACGATGTTGACAAGCGACCATGGATCGTTGGCGGGGTTCCAGAGCAGGCACTGCATGCCCGCCAGTGCCGGCTGGCTGAGCAGGTCGCGACCGGTCTTCTCGATCACACCCCGCAGATCGACGGCCAGCGCCACCGTTGCCGTGGCGGTCAACTGCCGCTGCAGCCAAGCTGTTCGTGGTTGGAATGACTGAATTGGTGCCGCCACAAAAAGTTGCCAGCGTTTGACTTCGTCGTCAGGAATCTTCGCGGCAGTCAGCCATTCTTTCGCACGGGATGGATCACTGCGAATGGCGGACAGTGTCAAAATCATGTCGGGGCCGCCGACCGCTTCACCCTTCCGCGGATCGAAGAGCAGCACCTCGTTGCCGATCTGCACGCCCACGGTACGGATCGGCGGAAACGGATTCTGCCTTGCGACCAGTGCATTCTGGTTGAACGCCGGCGACTGCGCCAATTCGGGTGGGCCAATCAGGTACCCCTGCAGGTTCAACTGCTGCAGCATGCCGAGAAACAAATACGTGCGGTCGAGACCAGTTCCCATGCCCGCCTGCAGCAGCCACCAGGCCGGAGCGGGCGCTGTGGATTGACGCGTCAGGTACACCTGTCGGCATACCCAGTCAAATGCCTGCACTGCCTGATCGCGCGGTGGCAGCTTGCCAATTTCCAGTGATTCTATGGCGTCGCGCAGAATGAAGCAGTCTGCCAGATAGTCGCCATCCGCGTTGGTGAAGGTGGGGGAGGCGAAACCCTCAGCCTGGGCCGGGGTCAGCTTCAGCATTGTGGCATACTGCTTGATCTCGGCCGGTGATGGATCCGGCCGGGGTTCGCGCGGCTGGGTGATCGCATCGAGAGCGGCCAGAACGTCGCGGCAGGTTTCCGGGTCATTGTCCCGTTCCAGGCGGGCGAGGGCCGTGGCCACGCCATCGTCGCGATTGTCGCCCGTTGCGGGTTTCGTCGATGGAGCAGGCCGGGAGGTGCATCCCCCGGCGCAGAGGAGAAGTACGGCGATTCCAACCGTTTTATGCCGACGCACGCAGTTCATGAGTTGTCTCAGGCTCGGCCGACTCGACGGCCGTGCGAATTCGGATACACGACCGGATGAACGCGGGCAGGTCATCCAAGGCTATCATATTCGGCCCGTCGCTCAGTGCCTCGTCCGGCCGGGGATGCGTTTCAACAAAGATGCCGTCGCACCCTGCCGCGACAGCGGCTTTGGCGAGGTACGGTACCATTCGCCGATCGCCGCCCGTGCGGTCGCCCTTACTGCCGGGCATCTGCACGCTGTGCGTC
>JBBQII010000275.1:0-5812 GCA_038324795.1 Gemmatales bacterium | reverse complement strand
CAGGATGCCGCCGTTCGACTTCATCTGCAGCGGGGCTTCGTAGAACTTGCCGACTTCGTTGTAGCGCAAGTCGAGCATCGACAGCACCAGTTCACCGCCGACGACAATCGTCGGGCGCTTGATCTTGATGAAGCGGGGGTCGTAGCCGGACGCTTTGCGAAGCACGCTGTCGAGCCCGTCGCCCGTAGTCGTTTCGTCGATCGGCGTATGCAGGATCGGGTCGAAGACCTTGATGATCTGCCCGTTGGCTTCCACCGCGTGCGGGATGAAGATCGAATCGCCCCTCAGGCGGGTGACGCGCTCGGCGATGCTGGTCTTGCCGTTGCCGGGATAGCCGAAGAAGAAGATCGATGCCGCGGAGTTGATCGCCGGACCGATTTCGTTGAAGACTGAATCGGTGATCACGAGGTCTTCAAACGCGCGCTGGATGCTGCGGCGCGTGACGACCAGCTTCTTGATGCTCTGGGCCAGGATCGATTCGACATAGTCGTCAAACGGCACGGGCACGGGGCCCACGTAATTGCACTTGTTCAGCGCATCCTGAGCGGCCGCGGTGCCTTTGGGCGGCTTGAGTTCGTAGATGAACGAAGCATCGCCGCTGTTGCCGCGCTGACCGATGATGTCGATCAGCGTCTGTTTGCGCATGGCGGGCAGGATCGGGGCAAGGGCGGCGAAGGGGATGCACATTTCGCCGGCCAGTTCACCGCCGGTCAGTTGCCCGCGGTGGTAGATCGTGCGCATCACCGATTCGAACAGGAACGGCAGCGACAGTCCCAGGTCTTCCCACTTGGAAGGCACGCGCGGCAGAAACGGGTTGGTGATGCGCGGGATGGCTTCTTCATCCTCGGGCGGCGGATCGCCGAGCAACGTCACACCATCAAGACCGCCACGGCGCATGGCGTCGTTGTGCAGAACATCGAAGTGGCGCTTGTGCAGTTCGAGATGGCGGATCGCTTCCGAATCGCACTTCGTCCTGGCCAGTTCCAGGCAATCAAGCAAGGCGGGGACGATGACATACTTCACGCCGTCGATGTAGAGATGGTGCAGATACTCGCCCGGGCGGACGAAGCAATCGGGCGAGTTATAGTCCTGCTGCTGCATCTGCTCATAAAATTCAGGCGCGATAATGAAACGCATCGAGACCGTCCCCCCGGATGCCGTGGCCGGCATGCATCAGTCACCAATGAGAGTATACCAGACGGAAAACAGGTTTGGCGAGCGCATCGCGGGAAGCGGGAGAGGAAATGAACGCAAGCCGGGCCTTCAGCAACCTCCGCGAGATGTCGAGGGGATTACTGAAGCCCGGCCCGTGGGATATATCGGCGAAGCGGTTTCAGATCGGCCGGACCCGCTGAGGGACCGCCGGAGCCGGCTTGGTGGTCAGCGCGGCATTGAGAATCGAGTGGAAGCCGACCAGTGCAAAGCCGGTGGCGATCCACAACACGATCTCAGCACCCGCGCTGGGCATGCTGGCCAGGACGGAATGAAATGCGCTCAAGTCTCTACTCCTATGGGCTGGCTGACCCGCCAATGCGAGTCAATTGGCTGGTGACGTGCGATAGCAAACTCTTTTTGAACCAGCAAGAAAGAAAATTCAAGTTTCTCGTGTTCCGGGCCGACACCCCCCTTAATCCTGATCAGGCGGTCAACCGGCAGCCGCTCCGGCTTTTCCCCATCTTCCCCTTCCGCCTGCAATGATCCTCTGCCAGAATCAATATCACCATTTCGCGACGGAGACTTGGCGAGTTCGGGCAATTGAGGCGACTCCGGCATCACTGGCTGACTCCTGACAGGCGTAATCGCGCTCGTCGAATTGTCCGGCAGGATACGCTCAGGAGCGAGAACCGTTCGCGAAGGCAGCACCCTCCACCCATCATGCTTCACTTTTACGAGGAGGATTGAAATGACGGTCACTGTGGAACCCTTCGCCCCGCGCCTTGAAGATTCGTCTGTCGATTGGACGATCGCCACACCGAACAACGACTGTGAAGAACTCGTCGCCGGGCTGCGCGATCGCCTGCTGGCCGACCTGCCCCGCACCGGCATGCTCTTGTACCGGCTGGTCGAAGGGTACGGGTCGCAACATCCGGAACTCGCACAATTGTTGGAACTCTTCAGCCGCCTGTCCGGCGACGTGAAGATGCATCTGGCCCACGAACAGGCAGCCGTGCTGCCGCGCCTGCGCGACGGCAACGCCTGCGATGCGGACGAAGCAGCCGAACTGCTGCTGCCGTTGGAAGCAGAGCAACACGTCGCCCGCCATCTGCTGGCGGAGATCCGCGCCCGCGCACTCGACTACCGCCCGCCGACCGGTGCCTGCGTTACGCATCGGCAGGTACTCATCGCTCTCGAATCGCTGGAAAGGGACCTCAACGACCTCTTCGGGTTCGAAGACAATATCCTGTTCCCCAAGGTCATGCAGGGATCGCATTGGTAATGTTCGTTTAGCCGCAATACCGCTCGACAATAGTGGAAGAATTCAACCACGGATGACACCGACAACACGGATAAGACCCGGGAAGTGACTGCTCAGCTTCGTGTATCGAGTTTGATCCATCCGGTTTTATCCGTGTTCTCGGTGACATCCGTGGTCAAAATGAACAACTGCATGCCTGCCTTTAACTTGGTATGAATGGCATCGCTCAAAATCGAGCGGTGTTGCGTTTGGCCGCAACGCGAAGGTTTCCGGAGCAGAGCGCGGTGCCACGCGTGACGTGCTCTGCTCCGTAAACGTCCGCGTTGCGGCTAACCAAGCTGACGAATCGCACACGGAATGGTTCATCGATGAATGAAGTCATGCTGACGTTCGACGTGGAGGAGCATCATCGCATCGAAGCGGCATACGGGTGGGAGTGTCCGCCGGAACGGAAGCGGGAATATGCCGATCGCCTGGAGGCATCGACCCGTCGACTGCTCGACGCATTGGCGGAGCATTCGGCCCTGGCGACGTTCTTCATCGTCGGCGAGATCGCGGTGACGCATCCGAAACTGGTGCGCGACATTGCAGCAGCCGGGCACGAGATTGCCAGCCACAGTTGGGACCATCGCCGTGTGCATCGCTTCACGGCCGAATCATTCGCGGAGGATCTGCGGAAAAGCAGGGATGCGCTCGAGCAGGCGTCCGGCACCGCGGTTGTCGGCTTCCGCGCGCCGACCTTCAGCATCGTGCGTGAAACATCGTGGGCCATCGACGTGCTGGCGGAATGCGGGTTCGAGTACGATTCATCGATCTTCCCGGTACGGCATGACCGCTACGGCATCGCTGATGCGCCGCGCGGGCCGTTCCTTGCGCGAGGCACATCGCGCACCATGCCTGAACTGCCTCCGGTCACACTGCGGTTGGGGAAGTTCAACCTCCCCGTTGCGGGCGGCGGCTACTTCCGGCTGTTTCCCCTGGCGCTGCTGCACGCGGGTGTGTGGCAAACTTCGTCGCTCGATCCGCCCGCCGCGATGCTCTACTTTCATCCGTGGGAGTTCGACCCCGATCAGCCGCGGTTGCCGCTGTCGCGGTTGTCGCGATTCCGCACTTACGTCGGCATCGGCCGGGCACTGCCGCGCTTCAAGAAACTGCTGACCCGCTACCGCTTCGCGCGGGCGATTGACGTGGTGAAGTCGCTGCGTTCGCGTCCGCTTCCCGAGTTTCAGGTGTGAACAATGCTGGCCCGTGCCGCGGTGCTGCTGACGATCACCGGCCTGCTGGCCTGGCAATATGCCGGCGTACCGGCCGAGGCGGAATGCACGGGCACCGTGCGCGATGCGCAAGGCCCGGTCGCCGGGGCGAGCGTGCGTTACAAGGGAACGTCGCAAGAAGCAGTCACCGATGCCGCGGGTCGATTTCGGCTGCCGCGACTACCGGGCCGACAGCGCGTGACCGCAACGAAGGATGGCTATTTCATCGCCGGCGAGGATGCTGCGGCGACACCGCTGGTGCTGACGCTTCAACCACTGCCGACGCACGACTGCGATCGCTACGCCTGGGTCGATCCGTCGCCTGACCCTTCAAAACCACTGCAGTGCGGCAACTGCCATCAGGCGATCCACGATGAATGGCTGCAGTCGCGCCATGCTTCATCAGGCCGAAATCCGCGCTTCCTCAAACAGTACGAGCAGATGCTGACAGAGCACCCGCTCGGGGCCGACGTCTGCGCTTCGTGCCATGCACCGACGCTGCCGCCCGGCGGATTCGGCGAGTTCGACATGCGCGAGGCGGCAAAGCAACCACCCGGCCTGTCGGGCATCCATTGCGACTACTGCCACAAGGTGCAGGGCCCCGGCACGGGCGAGTTCGGGCTGACGCACGGTCGCTACCAGTTGTCGCTCTTGCGGCCCGACATGGAGAACGATCATCGCCAGCATTTCTTTGGCTCACTGCCCGACGTTGATCGCGGCGACGATATCTTCAGCCGCTTTCAGCGCGACAGCAAACTCTGCGCTGCCTGCCACGAAGGGGTCGTCTTCGGTGTGCCGGTCTACACCACGTTCAGCGAATGGCAGGCGAGCCCCGCGGGGAAGAGCGGGCAAAGCTGCCAGGCATGCCACATGGCCCCCACGGGGAAGATGACGAACATCGCCCCCGGCCATGGCGGCATCCGCCGGGCACCGGAGACGCTCGGCAATCATCGCATGTTCGACCGCGACCCGATCGGCATGTTGCGAGGTTGCCTGAACCTGAAAGTGTCGGCCACGGCTGGAAAGGACGAAGTGCAAGTGAAGGTGTCACTGACCGCCGACGACGTTGGGCATGCGGTGCCAACCGGGTTCATCGATCGCCATCTGGTGCTGTTCATCGAGGGATATGCCGGGGACCGCGACCGCACAGCTTATCACGGGCCGACGCTGCCAAATGAGTTTCGTGACGGAGAAGCGGGCCGCAGTGGTCGAAGCTATGCTAGGTTTCTCGCGGATGGGGACGGCCGACGCCCGGCCCGCTTCTGGCAGGCCGACCCCGCGACGCTGGTCGATACGCGCCTGCGACCGGGCGTGACGGACCGTTTGACCTTCGGCTTCCCGCCGGACGTTGATCGCGTGCGCGTTCGCCTCGTGGATCGCCGATCGTGGCAGGAACGCGACGAGACAGTGGTCTTTGATCGCCGGATTGACCTGCGAGTGCCTTCGCCTTGATTGTCGAAAGCCGACCCGGGTAAACTGACGCAGCCCTTCCACGAAAGGACTCGTCGCAACATGGCAGCCACCGTGACCGCACCATTCGCGCCTTCCATTTGGAACGAAAAGCCCGGCAACCAGGCAGCGCTCAAGCCCGATTTCTATTCGCAGCTGTTCGGCTGGAAGTCGACCGACGTCGACATGGGGCCGATGGGCACCTACGCGATGTTCCAGCAATCGGGCCAATCGCAGGGCGGTATCGTTCGCGTGAAAAGCCCCGAGTGGGACGGGCTGCCACCGTACTGGGCGATCTACGTGCAGGTCGATAACGTGGATGCCCGGGCCGAGCGCGCGAAGGAGTTGGGTGGCACGATCGCTATCCCGCCGTTCGACATTCCGAACACGGGCCGGGCCTGCGTCGTTTTCGACCCGGACGGTGCGAGCTTCTACCTGTTCACGCCGGCGCGGCTGCCAGAACCTCGAGTGCCGTCAGACTCAAGAACAAATCGAGTGCCGCCGGCGAACCCTGTTTTCTCAACGGCTCCATCAGCTTGATCAACTTGACCGCGGCCCGGTTCAGCGGACACGGGATGTCGCCCGCCAGTTCCACCAGGTGCCCGTTGTAATAGTCGATCTCCGTCCGGCCGCGCGGCAGGTCGGGCGTCATCGAGCAGTAGGTGCCGCGCAGCCCCGGCTCGAAAGCGAATCC
>JBBQII010000274.1:0-5844 GCA_038324795.1 Gemmatales bacterium | reverse complement strand
CGATACCGTCGATGGTGGTGGAGAGCACCTGATCGGCGGCGGAAACAAATGTGGGGAACATGATGGACAGTGTCACCAGCAGGAATCGACGCAACATCGTGCACACTCGTGGAAGAGGTTGTTGAACGAACCGCACCGGGCGCTTATACTTCAGGTTTCCCGAGCGCAGTTTAGTCGTGAGCCAACGAATGAATCAACGCGTCCGTCTCCCTCTGGTTGCCATGCTGCTGGTGCTGTCGTCGCCGGCGGCCGACGCGTGCAGCATTCCGGTGTTCCGCTATGCGCTCGAACGCTGGGCTCCGTCGCCGTTTGAAGTGCTTGTTTACCGCCGGGGGCCGCTCAACGAAAGCGATCGCAACGCGTTGCGTGCGGTCGAGAGTTACACCATCGGCACCAACGTCGACTTCACCGAGATCGATCTCGACGGTCGGGTCGACAAGTTATCCCAGGCGATCTGGGACGCCAACGGCAAGGAAATGAAGCTACCCTGTCTGATGATTCGTTTCCCCGAATCGGATGCGAAGATGCCGTTGGCCTGGAAGGGGCCGATCGATCTGGAAAAGATCAAGCCGATCGTCATGTCGCCCGTGCGCGAACGGATCGCGCGTAAGCTGATCCATGGTGATTCGGCCGTGTTCCTGCTTCTCGAATCGGGCGATGCTGCCGCCGATGACGCGGCCGAGAAACTGCTGCGGGAACAACTCGCCAAGCTGGAAAAGTCCATCGAACTGCCGGCCCTGACGAAGGACGGCCCGCAGCTTCGGTCCGAGTTGCCGTTGCGGATATCGCTGCCCGTGATGCGGCTGTCGCGCACGCAGGCCGGGGAACAGGGACTGGTCGAATTGCTGCTGAAGTGCGAAGACGGTCTCGATAAAGCGAACGGGCCGATCGTGTTCACCATCTTCGGCCGGGGGCGGGTGTTGACCGCACTGCACGGAAAGGATCTGGCGGCCAAGGAGATTGAAGGGGTCACGCGGTTCCTGTGCGGGGCCTGCTCGTGCCAGGTCAAGGAACTGAACCCCGGTGTCGATCTGCTGTTCAACACCCGCTGGGAAGCGATACTCGAAGTGGAAGTCGCCCCATCGCCAAAAGTTGTCTCCCCTGAGAAACCATAAATGTCGCGACTGAATCCGCTCTGGATCCTGCTGGCAGTTTCAGTCGTGCTGATCGGCACGGCGGTCTTGCTGCTGTCGAACAAGTCCCCGGTCGGCAAGGGCGATCCGCTGATCGTCTACACGGCCGCGGCCATCGCCGAGCCGATGCAGGAGATTGCCGATCTGTACGAACAGCAGACCGGGCAGAAGATCGAACTGCGGTTTGGCAAGTCCGAGGAGTTGGTTGCGTCGGTCAAGACCACGAAGCAGGGCGATCTGCTGATCCCGGCCGATGACAGCTATCTGGTGAAGGCGCACAAGGACGGTCTGATCGAAGACATCCTGCCGGTGGCGCGAATGAGCGCCATCTGGGTCGTCAACCCGGCATCGAAGCGCGAGATCAAAACGTGGAATGATCTGTTTGCCGTGCCCGATGACAAGCTGGCAATGGCCTCCGAGGGGGCCGCCATCCGCAATCTGGCGGAGAAGAAACTGCCGCCCGAACAGTGGAAGCAGATTGCCGAGCATAGCGTTTCGCTGGGTACCGTGACCGACGTCGCCAACGCGGTAAAGCTGGGCACGCATGTGAATGTCGGCCTGATCTGGGACAACATGCTCGCCAGCCCCAATTACAAACATCTGACCGGTGTGCGGCTGAAGGAAACGGACCGCATCGTGGGGTCGGTCAAGGTCGGCATCATCAAGTTCACCACCCGGATTCAGGCAGCACAGGCGTTCGCCCGCTTCGTGTCGGGCAGTTGCGGGGACATCTTCAAGAAGCACGGCTTCAGTGATGCGACCGGCTCAATCTCTCCGCCGCCGCAGGTGGAGAAGTCGAACCCGGAACTGCTGATCTATGCCGGCTCGATGCTGCGGCCGGCCATTGAAGAAACGATCAGGGAGTTTGAGAAGCGTGAAGGCGTCACCGTGCGGACGGTCTACAACGGCTGCGGCATTCTGGTCGCGCAGATGCAGGCCGGCGAACGACCGGACGCTTACTTTTCCTGCGATCCGACCTTCATGAATCAGGTGTCCGACCTGTTCGAAACGCCGAAGATTATCTCGAAGAATCAACTGGTCATCGCAGTGCCCAAGGGTAATCCGTACAAGATCGCGTCGCTGAAAGATCTCGGCCAACCGGGAATGAAGATCGGCGTGGGCCATGAGCAGCAGTGTGCCCTTGGCGCGATCACGCAGGGTGTGCTGATCCGCACCAAGACACTGAAAGCCATCACGGAGAACGTCGCGGTACGTTCCCCCAGCGGGGACCTGCTGGTAAATCAGCTGCGCACCGGTTCGCTCGATGCCGTGGTTGCCTACGTCAGCAACGTGAAGCCGTACAGCGATGAACTGGAAGCGATCACGGTGGAAGAAGTCAATTGCGCCCCGACGCAACCGCTGGCGCCGAGCAAGACGACGCAGCACCCTGAGTTGGTGCAGCGGCTGATCAAGGCGATCGAGTCGGCCGAGTCAAAGGCGCGCTTCGAGAAGTTCGGCTTCGGCTGGGAACTTGCCCCATGAGTGATGCCCGCCTGCCGCCGCCGGCGGACATGTCCGATCGCGCATTTCTCGCCGGGATGGCCATCCTCGGCGGATCGTACGTCGTGCTGATCATCGCATTGTTGACGGCCAATATGTTCCATACGTCCTTCAAGGACCTCAAGCTTGCTTTTCAGAGTGAGCAGATCCAGTACGCGATCAAGCTCAGCGTCATTTCATGTACCGTGACGACGATACTCGCGCTCTGGGTCGCCGTGCCGCTCGGCTATCTGCTGGCGCGGACGCGTTTTCCCGGGCGTGAAGTGGTTGACACGATTCTCGACATCCCGATCGTGCTGCCGCCGCTCGTCATCGGCCTGAGCCTGCTGATTCTGTTCACCACCATTCCCGGCAAGGCGTTTGAACGAGCCACCAACCAGCACATGGGCGAACTGCTGACGTACTTTGTCCTGCCGTTGGTCACGGCTGCCTTGATTGCCTTCGGATGCACGCGATCGACCCTCGGACGATTCGCCGGCACGTTGTTTGGCGCGCCGGTCGTGGCGTTGATCCTCCATGTGTCGGTCGGCGAAGCGCTTGCGGAAACCTTGCAGGGCCGCTTGCATACGCGCATTACCTACGCGATTCCGAGCGTGATCCTTGCCCAGTTCGCGGTGGCGACGGCGTTCGCGGTTCGCACGATGACGGTGACGTTCCAGCAGATCTCGCCCCGGACCGAGCAGGTCGCGTTGACGCTCGGCTGTTCCCGGTCGCAGGCGTTCTGGTGGGTCACGCTGCCGCAGGCCCGCCGTGGCATGCTGACGGCGGCGACGCTGGCCTGGGCTCGCTCGCTGGGCGAGTTCGGGCCGATCCTGATCTTCTCCGGCGCGACACGCATGAAGACGGAAGTGCTTTCCACATCGGTTTTCCTCGAACTGAGCATCGGCAACCTGAATGCCGCCATCGCGGTGTCGATCCTGATGATCGCTGTCGCAGTGGCCGTGCTGGTACTGATGCGGGTGTTCGGCCTGCGCGGGGCATCCATTATCTGAAGCGAGCGGGGGACGTAAGTCCCCTGAAGGTGAATTCAAACTTGCTCGAAGTCGTCAATCTCGGCATTCAACAGGGGAAGTTCGCCCTTGATGGAATCACCCTGCGCGTCCCCACGGGAAGCTACGGCGTGCTGATGGGCCGAACCGGCTGCGGCAAGACGAGCATTCTGGAAGTGATCGCCGGCCTGCGTCGTGCCCATTCGGGAGAGGTGCTGCTGGGTGGCCGCGATGTCACGTTCCTGCCGCCGGCCCATCGCGATGTCGGCTACGTGCCGCAGGATGGGGCCCTGTTCCCGACGATGACGGTGGCCGAGCAGTTGGGCTTCGCGCTGCTGGTGCGGCGGGCACCGCGGAACGAGATCGAACGGCGCGTGCAGGAACTGGCGGAATGGCTGGAGATCACGCCGCTGCTCGACCGGAGGCCGCAGGGCCTCAGCGGCGGCGAGGCGCAGCGCGTGGCGCTGGGCCGGGCTCTGTCGTTCCGGCCGCGCTTCCTGCTGATGGATGAGCCGCTCAGTTCGCTCGACGAGGCAACGCATGGCCACCTGGTACGGCTGCTTCAGCAAATTCGCGAGAAGCGCGACGTGACCGTGCTGCACGTGACGCATTCGAGCCGTGAAGCCGGGGACCTGGCCGACGTGATGTTTCGACTCGAAGATGGCAGGTTGGTTGAGGGCGGTCGATGAAACCGGTTGACGAACTGCCGCCGTTGACGGAAGCCGACCGCGCCCGGGCCGAATGGCAGATGTGGGTGCCGGATGTCGGCGAGGAAGGCCAGCGCCGGCTGAAGGCCGCGCGCGTGCTGATTTCGCGGGTCGGCGGTATCGGCGGGCTGGTCGCCCATGAACTCGCCTGTGCGGGCATCGGCACGCTGGTACTGGCCCACGCGGGCAACTTAAAACCCGGCGATCTGAACCGGCAGACACTGATGCGGCACGACGCGATCGGTACCCCACGGCTCGATTGCGCGCTGGCGACCCTGCATTCAGTTAATCCGGATCTGGAACTGATCGGCATCGCGGAGAACGCGACCGAAGCGAACGCGGAGAAGCTCGTCAGTCAGGCCGACGTCGTCGTCTGCTGCGCCCCGCTGTTTCCTGAGCGGTTTCTGCTGAACCGTGCCGCCGTCCGACAGGGCAAGCCGTTCATCAACTGCGCGATGTACGAGTTGACGGGCCAGATCTCATCCACGTTGCCGGGTGTGAGCGCATGCCTTGCCTGCCGTACGCCGGAGGCGCCGCCCGACTGGAAACGGCAGTTCCCGGTGTTCGGGGCCGTTTCCGGAACGGTCGGCTGCATCGGCGCGATGGAGGCGATCAAGATCGTCTGCGGCATCGGCGAGCCGCTTTACGATCGACTGCTGTCGTTCGACCTGCGCGACATGCGGTTCCGTGTGTTCCACACGAAACGCCGGCCCGACTGTGCGGTCTGCGGTAACAGGTAACGGGCATCACGCGGCCGGGTGTGCGGCCTTGTACATGTTGAACGTCAGATGCGCCTGCCCGTGATGATGTGCTTCATGCCAGTTCCAGACGCGGAACCATTCTTCCAGCGTGAAGGTCGATTGCTCGTATGGCTTCTTCGCCAGCTCTTCTTCGCTGCTGGCATCAAGCAGTGCCAGCAGTGCTTCGCGATGGGCCAGCAGGTACTTGCGGATCTCATCGACGCTCGGGATCGTGTCGTCCGGCGTGCTGCCGCCCGCGAAGCGCTTCTCGTTCTCCGGCTCTTTGGCCGTCTTACCGCCGATGCGGACGTTGAGATGGCGGTCGTCAGTTGCACCCACATGCATCAGCTGCCAGGCGATGTGTGCCCGGCCGGGTCCGGGTCGCCATGCCAGCAGGGCTGCGGCGTCGGGCCGTTTGGCGATAGTGTCGAGAAGATCAAGCGACTTCTTGCGGGCGAATTCCAACTGCTTGCGCATCTCTGCCTTGCTCATCACGCTTCCCCGGGGAGGTTGTTGGCTCGATCGACATGCTCAGTGTGCGATGCCGTACGATCATGTTCAAGTGGCGGCACACAGTCTACCGCCGAAGGGGTAAAACCTTTCACGAAGTTGTACGCCACTTTTCAACGCCCATTTGACAACTACCGCCTGCGAGAGATACAATTTAGGCAGGATGGCAACCAGCGGAACCAGATGGCCATCAGGCACCCTCGTTTTGTATCACCTCGAAAGGGAGGGCATGGGAATGCTGGGCACACAGGGGCGGATAGGCGCA
>JBBQII010000273.1:0-5866 GCA_038324795.1 Gemmatales bacterium | reverse complement strand
GTACAGTTTGTAGGCGTATATCTCTAGGTCGCCTTCCACTTTCGTAATTCCGAAGCATCCGCCACCGCTAAAACCATGCGGCGGGAAGCTTGTCTGTTTCCTTGTAAATGGGCGTCTTTTCGTTCTTGTCCTGCAATCCGTTTCCAAACGCTATTGTAGTTGGGTTTCCATTATCAGGAACAAAATGGCTATCATAACTGTTATGAAAGCAGCGAGTTGGCGCGAGTTCAGTTAGACCGACATTTGCATCCTGCCACTTAAACTGCAAGAAAGCTTGTTTGTGAAGATTTCGTACGATGCGGGTGTAAATGTATAAGCCATCACTCGAATCAACGTCAGAAAGCGTCTCGAAGTAGAACAACCCTGCATCGGTGCCATTTGACGAAGTTAATTTCTTTGGGGCCGTCTTGTCTGTGTAATCGCAGTGATTGGCTGCAAGCAAGATTGCCGCTGCATTGATCGAAACTATAACGGCAAACGCGACGACGGCAAGTAGGCGACGGAGCATTGTCTGACTCAGTTCTGCTCGGGAAAGCGACAAAACAAGTTTGATCTTTAGAATTTCTAGTAATTCGCGGAGCAACGACTAGTGGTTTCTGTGCCGGTTCTGTATCACAACGAAACGGGAACATTTCACTTTGCCTGCGCCCGCGCCGTAATGTCGAATGTCCCCTTTTCCTCTCTCCTCGGGCTCTGTTTGTCTATGCATCTCCCTCTTCGTTCACCTTGGGCAGCAGGAACGACAGTACCAGCGCGATGGCGAAGACTGATCCGCCGATGATGGCGGCGGCTTTTGCCACGGAGGCGGGGCCCTCGCCGAACATCGGTGAGATCAGTTCCGTGTTCAGCAGGGCGGCCATGGTGCCGAGCATTCGGCCGCCCACGTTGGTGGCAAACGCACTGCCGGTGCCTCGCAGGTGGACGGGGAAGACCTTCGGCAGAAACTCGCTGACGTAGCTGAACTGGGCCACCGTCACCAGTCCGCAGAAGAAGATGGCCGTGGCGAAGATCGTATAGTCCTGATTGAACAGCAACCAGTACGTCACCGGGAACAGGAACAGGCCCGGAATCAGGAACGAGCGGAGCAGCATGCCGCTGGTGAGGTAGAGCAGCAGGATCGCAAACAGGATGCGCCCGGTCAGGCCGCCGAGTTCCTGCCAGCGCTGGATGTTGCCGCGTTTCTCCCTGATCGCCTGACCGACGGAGGCCTGTGCGGCCTTCAATTCTGCGGCGGCCGCCTTGCGTTCCGGCGTTCCTTCCGCGGTCGATTTGAGTTTCTTTGCCGCCTCGGCAATGCCGACATCCTTCTTCACCTGATCGATGGCCGGCAGGCCGGGCGCCATCTGCAATGGCGTCAACTGCAGCGCACCGAATGCCGCCGCGTAGCCGCATGCGGACAGCAGCGTGGTGACGATCGTCGTGCGGCTCAGTTGCGGGGAGAACAATTCGCCGAACTTCGGCCGCTTCAGGTTTCCGGCGAGCTTCTTTTCCTTCCAGACCCGGCTTTCGGGTACGAATGGCATCAGTAGCAGAATCAGCGCACCGGGGATCAGGCCGGTCAGCAGCGTGTAACGCCACGCGGCCGCCTGTACGGGCAGCCACGATACACCATCGGGATTGTCCCGCAGGAAGGTGACAATCTCGTTGTAAACCTCGGTGACGAAGATACCGCCCAGGGACGCGCAGGCGAGCGTCCAGCCGATGGCCAACTTGCGCTTGCGTTTGTCCTGGAACAGTTCTGCAAGCCAGGTGACCGCGGCCACGAGTTCAACGCAGACGCCGACAAAAGTCATGCTGCGGAAAAGCACGAGTTGCCAGAGTTCCGTGCTGAACGCCGCGGCCACGGGTGAGATCGAGTAGAGCAGAATGCTGCCGATCATTACCGTCTTACGGCCGAACTTGTCGATGAGGATGCCGCCCAGCAGGCCGAAGATGCCGCCCGCCAATGCGGCGATCCAGAGCATGCGGCCCGCCCACAGTCGGACCTTGGCGTCTTCGACGGGCACTCTCAGCAACTCACTCAGCGCGTCGGCACCGATGACCGGGAACATCAGCAGTTCGTACGTATCGAACAGAAAACCGATGGCGGCGACGAGGATGACGAGCCATTCGGTGACAGTCAGGCCCTTGCGTTCAATGGACACGATGGATCAACTCCATGTCGGGAGGGAGGGGGTGCCAGCGGCGTGCGGGGGATTCTATGAGGCGAAATGCGAATTGGGGACCCGGTCAGTGTGCACGCCGAAGACACGCACGCGCCGATGTCACACGCAGTCGTTCTGCGCGACACTGATCGACGTGGCGTTCGCCCCCAATCGAAGCAGCCGCTCGGCCGTCATGTGCCCGAAGATCTGGATCAGCGTCGCCACGACAGCGGACCACCCGGTCTGATGGCTGGCCCCCGGGCCGGCACCGTTGTCGCCGTGGAAGTACTCGTAGAAGAGCAGGTGGTCCTTCCAGTGCGGATCGGTCTGGAAGACTTCCGTCCCGCCGAAGACGGGGCGCTTGCCTTCGGCGTCGGGAAGGAAGATGCTCTCCAGCGGTGTTGATGCTATTCGCTTCGATACGCCATGTGCGAATGGATTCACCCACAAATCGCATGCATGCCGCAGGTTGGCGCGGTACATTCGATTATCGGCGACCTTCTACCTCTCTTCGGAACTCTCCGTGAATCATGCTCCCCGCTATCCTTCGCTGTATCAAGTCAACACCCGTGTCTGGCTGCGCGAAATGACGCGCGAGTCAGGCAAGTTGGCCACGCTGAACGATGTGCCCGACAGCATCCTCGATTCCTGGGCGTTTCTCGGGTTCGACTGGGTCTGGCTGCTTGGCATCTGGCAGACCGGCAATGCCGCGCGGGATGTGTCGCGATCGCACGCCGACTGGGTCAATGGCTACAAAGCCCAGCTACCCGACCTGCGGCCCGAAGACATCACCGGATCGCCGTTCGCGATCAAAAGTTACACCGCCCACAGCGACTTCGGCGGCGACATCGCGCTGGCCCGCTTTCGCGATCGCCTGAAGAAACGCGGGATGAAGCTGCTGCTCGACTTCGTGCCGAACCACACCGCCCCTGACCATCCATGGGTGTTCGAGCATCCCGAGTACTACATTGCCGGCAGCGATGACGATCTGGCACGTGAGCCGGGCAACTATCGCCGGGTTGATACCCGGAACGGCAGCCGGGTGATCGCCTACGGTCGCGATCCTTACTTCCCCGGTTGGCCCGACACGCTGCAGGTGAACTACCGCTCGCTGGGCCTGCGACACGCGATGACCGGCGAACTCGAACGGATTGCAGGGCAGTGCGACGGCCTGCGTTGCGACATGGCGATGCTGCCGCTGCCGGACGTGATCCAGCGCACGTGGGGCGACCGCTCGCTGCCGGCCGACGGCACACCACCCGTCGATGCCTCGTTCTGGCCGGATGCGCTGACGCGCGTACGCGGCGGCCATCCCGACTTCATGTTCATGGCCGAAGTTTACTGGGACCGCGAGTACGACCTCCAGCAGCAGGGGTTTGACTACACCTACGACAAGCGACTTTACGATCGACTGAACTCCCGACAGGCGGAGAGTGTGCGCGGCCACCTGTGCGCGGATGCCGAGTTTCAGCGGAAGTCGGTTCGGTTTCTGGAGAATCACGACGAGCCGAGAGCGGCCGTGGAGTTCCCGCCGGACTTGCACCGGGCTGCGGCCGTCATTGCGTTCCTCGTTCCCGGGATGCGCTTCTTCCATGAAGGGGAGCTCGAAGGCCGGCGCGTCCATGTGTCGATGCACCTGGGCCGGCGGCCCGCGGAACCGGTGGACGAAGAACTGCGGGCGTTCTACCTGCAGTTGCTCGCGGTACTGAAATCGCCGATACCCAAAGATGGCGAGTGGACGCTGCTGGAATGTCACCCGGCCTGGGACGGCAACGTGACAGCGCAGCAGTTCATTGCGTTCTCGTGGCAGTTCGGCGGCAGCAGGCTATTGGCCGCCGTCAACTTCGGTCCCGCGCAGGGGCAATGCTACATCCCGGTCCCCTGGCACGACCTGGCCGGCAAGCCGGTCATGCTCTGCGATCGATTGACCGTGGCCTCCTACGAACGCTCGGGCGAAGACCTGCAACACCGTGGAATGTACCTCGACCTGCCGCCGTGGGGCTATCATGTCTTTGAGGTGCGCGTGTGACGCTGATCGACGCCTACAACCTGCAGCATGCCCTGGGCATGGCCCCCACGAAGGGGATGTCGCTCGAGAGGGCGCGGCTGCGCTTCGTTGATTATCTGGCCGTGGAACTCGGCGATCGCGCGCCCGACGTGCTATTGGTGTTCGACGGCAAGAAGCAGCATGCGGGCAGCGAACAGACGCATCGGGGATTGCGGATGCGTTTCTCGCAGGGTGAAACGGCCGACGACCTGATCGAAACGCTGATCCTGGCGGAAGCAAGGCCGGCGGCGTGGAGCGTCGTATCGAACGATCAGCGGGTACGCCAGTTCGCTGCCAGGCGAAGCTGTACCGTACTGACATGCGGGGAGTTCATTGATTCATTTGAGCGGAAGTCGGCAACTCCCGGCCCGGCAACCGTCGCCGACAAACCGGACCGCGGACCCAGCGACGCGGAAATGGATGAATGGATGCGGGCGTTCGACGGGTGATTGCCTACGAACCGGCAGCGGGTGGGATGGAAGGCAAAAAGCCGAAAACGTGGTTCTCAATTCGATGCAGACATCCCTCGATGAGTTTAGCGCGAATTGTTGTCGGAGGAAAGCTGATTTGAAATCGCTCCATCGATTCGTACCTCGCTTGCTCGGAGGCACGGCGAAGCGCGGTGTAATCGCCGAGAATGGCTTTATGGTCCGAGTGGTAGCGTAGAAACATCTCTCTTGACCCTGGACCGACATGTCGGACCAAATGTTTCCCTTCAAATGCTGCAAGGCGCTCCACGAGGTGCAGTGAAGCGTAAAATGCGACAACAGCCGCCCAACATTCACTCGTTTGGTCCAGCCCGTTGTGTGCGGTCAGCACACGACGATTATCTTAATACTTGATTCGATGTTCAGCATCGGTGGGCATGGCCGGTTCCCCAACAATGTTGGACGTTGTTTTTTACTCCAAACGTCTTCCGGTCCGGTGCAAGGCCGAAAGGGAGCAAAACGCCGTGGATGGCGATTGATACGGGTAAGCTGACCACCAGGTCGGCCAACTCCTGATTCAGTTCGAAATCGAACTGATCGCTTGTTGAGACCACATGGAGTGCGACGCCATCCATTCCGTTGTCCTCCAGCCAGACGTCCTGAATACGATTTGTGCGTGCCGAGCACCAGTCCCTGATCTGCTGTTGCATCACCCGGTAGTCCACCTGCATCGAAGGAAGGAACTGCTTCCAAGTCTCGGTGCCGATCGTTGTCATCACGCACTCTCCTTCCCTTCACTTCACCCCGACACCCGGTTGCGGCCCGCGTGCTTCGCTTCGTACAGCTTTTCGTCGGCGCGGCGAATCAACTCGGTCGAGCTGGCCGTACCGTCGCTTTCGCACTCCGCGATGCCGATGCTGATCGTCAGATTGAACGTCTGCTCTTCAAAGCGGAAAACATGCTTCTCGACGGCCACCCGGATGCGCTCGGCCACTTCCATCGCCTGCTTGCGGTTGGTCTCGACCAGCACCAGGCAGAACTCTTCGCCGCCGTAACGGGCGAACAGGTCTTCCCGGCGGATCATCTTTTTCAGACAGCCGGCCAGTTCGCGCAGTGTGTAGTCGCCGACGAGATGGCCCATCTCGTCGTTGATCAGCTTGAAGCGGTCGATGTCAAGCATCGCCACCGACAGTGGCCGACCGTGGCGCGACGTGCGCAGCACTTCACGATCGAGAAAGTCCATCAGG
>JBBQII010000272.1:0-5882 GCA_038324795.1 Gemmatales bacterium | reverse complement strand
CCGGCAGCGCGATGCCCGGCATGGGCCTCGTCAAGGAAGGTCCGGGCCTGCTGGTACTGACAAACGCCAACACTTACGGACCGAATTTGAACGGGCAGTACTATCTCTCGACAACGACCGTGAACGCAGGCAACCTGCGCGTGAACAACACTTCGGGTTCTGGAACCGGCGGCAGCATCGTCGTCGTCAATTCCGGCGGCACGCTGTCCGGCATGGGGACGATCATCCCGAGCCAGTCGCTGCAGAGCCGCAACACTGTGACCTTCAACGCGGGCGGTACGCTGGCCCCCGGCAATGGTTCACCCGGGACACTCACGGTCGGCTCGGCCACGACGTTGGCGACAGTCGAAATGCTCGCCGGCAGCCGGTACCTGTTCACCTACACAGGCACCCCGTCGACTGCGTTGTTCAACTCCGGCACCAGCCTGACTGCGGGCGTCGGCAATCCGCTGCTGCTTGTCAACGGGGCATTGAACATCGACAGCGGAGCGACGATCGTGATCGTCGGCAACGCGGCCGACTTCACGGGGGACAACTACAGCTTCCGTATCGGCACCGCGACAACGGTGAATCCGCTGAGTATTTCGTCACCGGGTCAGTTCGATACCACACAGTTCACGGGCTATGGCGGCGGCTTCAGCTTCCTGTTGCAGAATGTCGGCGGGAATGTGTACCTTAATGTCGCGACCCCCGAGCCCCCGGCCGCTCTCCTGATTTCGTTCTTGGCCCTCGGGTGCGTCTGCTTCATCCGCCATCGCAGGAAGCGCGCTTTCAGCACTTGCTGAAGCGCCGGCGTGAGGGGTCCCATGGCCAAGTCAGTTTCGCGGAACATTCTGTTCCTTTGCACCGGCAACTACTACCGCAGCCGCTTTGCCGAGGTGTTGTTCAACTCGATTGCCGGCAGGATGGGCCTGCCCTGGCGCGCGACGTCAAAGGGGCTGGCCGTCGAACTGGGCACCAGCAACATCGGCCCGATCGCCAAATTGACACTGACGACATTGAAGACACTGGGCGTCACCGATGCCGCCGCCGTCGCGCGCATGCCGGCCGCCGCGACCGAGGCGGACTTCACCGCCGCGGAACGCGTCGTCGCGCTGAAGGAACTTGAACACGAACCGCTGATGCGCGAACGCTGGCCCGCCTTCATGGAGAAGGTCGAGTACTGGGCCGTCGATGACGATCTGAACGCGCTGCCTCAAGTCGAACAGGAAGTGCAGCGCCTTATCGCCCGGCTGCTGGGTGGCGGCACCCGACCCGAACCTCAGCCGTTGCTGTTGCCCGAGCCGGTCCGGGTGAAGAAAGCGATCACGCTGAAGGTGGGCCGCGAAGTGGCCGGGCGGCGCGGCAAAGGGGTGACGACCATCTTCGACACGCCGCTGGGCGAGAAGGCATTGCTCGAATTGGCCGGCATCCTGAAGGCCAAGTGCGGTACCGGCGGCACCTGCAAGGACGGCAAGATCGAGATCCAGGGCGACCAGCGCGAACGGATTGTCGCCGAACTCGAGAAGCTGGGCTACAAGGTCAAGCGGGTGGGGGGGTAGCCGCGACCCGAAGGCTCCACTACCGGCGTCGCACCAGCGAACGCAGCCAGCCCTTGAAGCTCAGCCGTTCCGCTTCGCGGAACAGCACGCTTTCGCGGCGGAACTGCCATGACGCCCACCACAGGCTCAGGAACATGCTGGCCACCAGCGAGAATGTCACGCCCAGAATCGCGATCACGGACACAGGTTCACTGGCGACCGACATCAACCGCTGCAGCAGCAGTGTCAACCCCGTGATCGGCACCAGGCTGACCGGCAGCGTCATCTTCAATCCCGGCTGCATCGCCCACAGGCACAGCGGCATCACGATCAGGAACATCGGCATCAGGTAGTACTGCCCTTCCTTGCTGCTGCGGGCGAAGACACCCAGGCCGATCGCCAGCGCGCTGAACAGTGCCGCCAGCGGAATCGCGAACAGCGTGGCCCAGAACAACCCGTTCAGCGACACGATCGGCCTTTCGAGCAGTCCGCTCAGCACGTAGGCAGCCCCTGCCATCCAGAACAGATTGCAGAGTGCCGAGATGAAGCTGAACAGCCAGACCGCGAGGAACTTGCCGCCCACGATCTCGCGCCGCTCGGCCGGGCTGATCAACAGTGTCTCCATGGTGCCGCGTTCCTTCTCGCCGGCCGTCAGGTCGATGGCCGGGTGCAGGGCCCCTGCCATGGTCCACATGACCAGCAGGAACGGGAAGAACTTCACCAGCATGTCGCGCAGTTCGTCGGCCGTTTTGTCCTTGATCGGTTTGCCTTCCTGCTGATCGACAACGTCGATCGGGTCGTCGAAGGACGGCGGTAGTGCCGCGCGCAGGAACCGCGTCTCTTTCAGCGCCTGTTTCCACCGGCCGATGATGCCGCCGACCCGGCGGACGGCCATTTTCGACGTTTCATCCCCCTCCCGGCCGAGAATCTGCAATTGCGGGCGCTCTCCGCGCACGTACTTGTCCATGAAGTCGGGCGGGATGACGAGCATCGCATCCACTTGCCGTGAATCGAGCGGGCCGCGGCTGTCGCTTTCCAGCGGCACGACGACAATCCCGGTCAGATCGTATTCGGTCTGAGCGAACATCGGCACGAAACGGTCGTTGACGATCAGCGGCGGTGGATCGATGCGGCCCTGCACCCACGCGCCGGCCGCGCCGTACGCCGCCGACTCCGGATGCTGCACGTACCGCGGCAGATTGTCGATCCCCGCCACGCCGACGATGACCTTCTGTTCCATCGATGCGAGCGCGAACAGAAACCCGACCAGCCCGAACACCGGATACAAGAGGGCCGGCAGTACAAGGATGATGAACAGCGTCCGCCGGTCGCGCGTGAGGTCGCGCAATTCCCGGCGGGCAATGAGTAATACTAGCGATCGACGCATGAAGCTCCCTACGATGAGCGGGGGATGTCAGTCCCCTGTTCTTCTTTAACTTACTGATGATGCTTCCCGCTGGGCCAGTCG
Source organism: Gemmatales bacterium (assembly GCA_038324795.1). Classification (GTDB taxonomy): domain Bacteria; phylum Planctomycetota; class Planctomycetia; order Gemmatales; family Gemmataceae; genus JAIOQJ01. The sequence goes on along the minus strand of JBBQII010000272.1, from coordinate 2,894 downwards.
CGGTTGCGGATCGGGGCCAGGATGTCGCGAACTTCCTGAAGCAGTGCCTGATCGGGTGATGTCGACAGGGCCAGCAGATTCACCGCCAACTCGCTCGCTTTGGCAGTGCCCGTGATGGTGCTGGCAATACGTTCTTCCGCCAACGCGAAATGCATTCCCAGCAGGTTCGGGTCGGCACCCTTCGCCCGGCAGTAAGCGACCGCGCGGGCGCACACCGCCTTGAACTCCGCATCGGCCGGATGCCAAGCCGGCGGGCCGTGGTCACTCAAGGCCCCCAAACACAAGGGGCTGCCGTTGAGAATCCCGACGCCGTGACGTTCCGCCACGGGAAGCAGTTCGTCGAGCAGCCGCTGGCTTTGCAGCGTGTAGTGCCCGTAGCTGATCACCACATCAAGCTCACAGCGTTCGATCGCACGCACCAGCAACCGCGGCGGGTACGCCGACATGCCGATGAACCGGCACTTGCCGTGGCGCTTGAGCCGATGCAGGCATGCAGCGGTTTCCTCGAATACCGCTTCGATGTCGTCCGCGAACTCGATGTCGTGCGCCAGCAGAATGTCGACGTGATCGGTCCCCAGGCGATCAAGCGATTCATCCAGTGAACGCTCGATCGCGGCCGGGGTGAAATCAAATTGATGCGTATCGAAGCGCCCGGCCTTGGTACACAGGTAGACGCGGTCGCGGCCGATTGCCGGCAGCATCCGCCCGAGCATCGTCTCGGCCAGGCCTTTGCCGTAGTACGCGCTGGTGTCGATCAGGTTCACGCCGGCATCGACAGCCAGACGAACGCACTCCTCGGCCTGAGCCTGCGACACACTGCCGTACTGCTGCCCGAGCGCGGCCCCGCCCTGGCTGAGGATCGATACCCTCAGCCCTGTTCGCCCCAGCGTACGGTATTGCATGTCCGGTCGCTCCGTCACGACTTCGGGGCCGGCGGCGTGCCGACAATCGGCTTGATCTCGCGAATCCACATGTTGCGGAAACGCATCGGGTTGCCGTGGTACTGGATGTTGAGCGGCAGCTTTTCCGCATGCTTGGTGTACGCGGCCGGCTTGTCAAAGTAGGTGCCGCCCTTCAACTCGAAATGGTTCTGCACCACCACGCCGTTGTGCAGCACCGTGACGATGGCCGGCTTGAGGACAGCCCCGTCCTCGGCGAAGCGCGGTGCTTCGAAGATGATGTCGTACGCCTGCCATTCGCCCGGCTTGCGCGAGACGTTGACCATCGGCGGCTGCTGCTTGTAGACGCTGCCGGCCTGGCCATCGAAGTAGGTGGGGTTCTGGTACGAATCGAGGATCTGAATTTCGTACTTGCCCATCAGGTAGACACCGCTGTTGCCGCGCCCCTGCCCCGAGCCTTCGACCTTCTCCGGCGTGGCGAATTCGATATGGAACTGGCAGTCGCCGTACGGATCGAGCGACGTGAGGCCGCCCTTCTTCGCGGTCGCCACGCCATCCTTGATTTCCCACGCATCGCCGCCCTTCCACTTCGACAGGTCCTTACCGTCGAACAGGATGATCGCATCGCCGGGCGGCCCGCCATTCGCGCCCGGCGTGACGACGACCGGTTCGGGAAAGACGATGCCGCTCTTGTATTCCTTCGATTGGAACGCTTCCATCGAAGCATGAAACCCGATCACCGCGACAGCCGCGGCAATCACGAAACAGAGAGGACGCACCACGTTCGATACTCCGGGAGAAGTTCACAGGATGATTTCGCGGACGAAGTCAGAAGTGTATCGCGAGATGGAGGCGAATGCAACGATTCGGGTTAGCGCCAGCATTGCTGCAGACGTTAACGGCGCTCTTGTCCCCTCTCCCCCGCAAAGCCGGGGGAGAGGGGACAAGAAGTCAGTTCCGTGAATCGCATCGGGATCAACGCTGCGTTGGTCAACGTCCGTCGCTACGGATTGTCCCACACGATCGAAACCCGCGCTACCGGGCCGGGGACGCGCAGGCGGATGAACGGGATCGGGTCTTCCAGATTCAGGTCGCGCTCAATCTGCACATACCCCGGGGAGACGCGCATGCGTGACTGGTGGTGCATACTCAGGATGATCTCGCCGTCTTCGGGCATGATGTCCGCGAGGGCGATCCGTTGCGAATCGGCCTGCGCCACCTGGCCCGTCCCCTTCAGGAACCAGTTCGGCCGGCGTTCCAGCTTGAACAGCACGCCCTGACCGCCATCGTTAAACTCGGAAACTGCCCGCGCTCCGGAATAGGCCCGGAACCGTCGGATGCTGTCCGCATTCCAGCAGACCACCCAGCCGACGTTGTAGCGATCAAGAAACGCCTGCAGTTTGCCGTCGCTCCACAGCCCCACCGGTGTCCCGGCCAGCTTGCCATCGCATAAGCGGGCGTGCATATGTTCCATTCGCCCGTCAGCATCAAGGCCGCCGAGATACGCACGCTCCGTCTGCCACGACAGCAGCGCCGGCCAGTTGTTGCCCGTGCGATCCTCCCACAGGATGCGGGCATCGGGCGTCGTTTTGTCCGTCAGCGTCCGAATAATCTCGGCCCGTTCGTCACTCAGGCCGATCACCATGCGCGGCTGTTGCAGCCAATGCCGGGGCAAGTCTGCCGACCATGCAATTGACACCAGTGCCGTCAGTAGCCCCAGCGGACCCAACGGCCTCCAGATCGACGATTCGCTCAGATACTCCGCGACGCTCGACAATAGATGGGCCGCCGGCAGCACCAGGCACCAGGACGCGATCAGCAGAAAGCGGTCGGTGCCGAAATCGGTCAACACCGGCCAGAACATCCCGGCACTGACGGTCAGCATCGACACGACCGTGCCCAAGCCCAACAGCCACGCGGCCGAGCGGTTTGATTTGAGCATCATCAGCAGACCCGCCAGTCCGACCCCGGCCACGGCCAGGTGCATCGGGTCCT
>JBBQII010000271.1:0-5893 GCA_038324795.1 Gemmatales bacterium | reverse complement strand
GGGCTCGAACGACCTGGCGATTCTTCGAGACTTTTGTCACGGCGGATGATCACTGGCTGCCGCCCGACAACTTTCAAGAAGATCCGAAGGGCGAGGTCGCCCATCGCACATCACCCACCAACATCGGTCTCTACCTCGTCTCTTGCGCAGCGGCACATGATCTGGGATACATAACCTGGCCGGGATTGCTCGACCGGCTCGACAAGACTGTTCGCACGCTGCACACGATGGAGCGTGCCCACGGGCATTTTTACAATTGGTACGACACCCAAACTCTTCAAGCACTCCAGCCGATCTACCTTTCAACTGTTGATAGCGGCAACTTCGCTGCCTCATTGGTGGTGCTGAAGCAATCCCTGCTTGAAAAGATCGATGGCCCCCGTTGGGGCCGCTTTGTCACCGATGGATTGGAAGACACCTTCCGACAGGTTGCAGGGAACTATCCGGGCGATCCGGCCCGACTGCAGCCCGTCCGTGATCTTCTGGCCCGGCAGCCCGAGGCGGAATCCGCAGCCGAAGCCTGGCTGGCCGAGCTGTCAGTCGAAGCGGGGAAGTTGCGCGAAGAGTGCGAACGTTCCAGCAACGAGAATTCCGAGGCACAACTCTGGGCGGAGATCTTCTTCAAACTGGTGCGCGACCGCCACGACGAATTGCGGTCCGAACCGGGTGTCACCGGGGAGTGGGCCGCACGGCTTGCCCGAGAGGCGGAGGAACTGGCCAATACGATGGACTTCGGGCTGCTTTACAACCGGGACCGTGACCTGTTTGCGATCGGCTACAACTTATCCGCGGAGCGGATCGACAGCGCTCACTACGATCTGCTGGCGTCCGAAGCCGGACTGACAAGCTTCCTGACAGTCGCACGCGGCGACGTTCCCCGCAAGCACTGGTTCCACCTCGGCCGACCGCTGACACGGGCTGGTGGCTCGCTGGCCCTGCTGTCATGGGGCGGGACCATGTTCGAGTATCTGATGCCGCGGCTGTTCCTGCCGCTTTATCCGGGGACTCTGCTCGAAAGCAGTCACCGGGCCGCAGTCGCCGCACAGATTGAATATGGCCGCAAGATACGCAAGCCCTGGGGCATCTCGGAATCAGCATACAGCGTCGTCGATGCACATTGGAACTACCAATACCAGGCGTTTGGCGCGCCCGGGCTGGGTCTGAAGCGAGGGCTGGGCAATGACCTGGTCATTTCGCCCTATTCGACAGGTTTGGCGGTGATGGTTGATCCGACAGGGGCTGCTGCAAACTACCGTCGGCTGAAGAGCGAGGGTGCCGAGGGGCGCTACGGACTGTATGAAGCAATCGATTACACCGCTGATCGCCTGCCGCCGGGCAAAGCCTCGGTCATTGTGAAATGCTACATGGCCCACCACCAGGGAATGACGCTGATCGCACTGGCGAACTCCCTGCTCGGCGACCTGTTCCCCCGCCGCTTTCGGGCTGAGCCGATGGTGCGCGCCAGCGAGCTTCTGCTGCAGGAACGCCTGCCCCGCGATGTTCCACTGGTTGAGCGCGAAGTGACCGACGTCAACTTCGAGCATTCTTTCCACGAGCCGTCCCCGCAGTTGAACCGCCGCATCAGCACGCCGCACACCGCACACCCGCGGACGCACCTGCTCGCCAGCGAACTGTGCTCGGTGATGCTCACCAATGCCGGCTCCGGTCAGAGTTGCGCCCGAGGCAATGCCGTGACCCGCTGGCGGGAAGACCGCACCTGCGATGCCTGGGGGCAGTTTGTCTACGTCCGTGATTTAGGCAATGCCCGACTCTGGTCTGCGGGTTACCAGCCGGTCCGTGCGGAGCCTGACACATACGAAGTCACCTTTGCAGCCGATAAAGCGACCTTCCGGCGGGTGGACGGCAAAGTAGAGACCATGATGGAGGTGACAGTTTCGCCTGAGAACCATGCCGAGGTTCGGCGGCTGACGTTCGCGAACCACGACACGATCGCGCATGAACTTGAAGTGACCAGCTATGCGGAGATGGTACTGGCCCCGCAGGCGGCCGACCTCGCACACCCGGCTTTCGGCAAGCTGTTTCTGGAAACCGAATACCTTCCTTCAGCACAAGCCCTGCTCTGCCGGCGGCGACCCCGCGCGCCCGAGGAGAAGGCTGTCTGGGCGCTACACGTCCTGACCCACGAGGGTTCCTCTGGCGGCGATGCGCAATTCGAAACGGACCGGGCACGCTTCGTGGGCCGGGGCAGAACGCTGGCGGCTCCCGCAGCGCTGGATGTCGGGGCGACGCTATCCGGCAGCATCGGGCCGGTGCTCGATGCCGTGTTCAGTCTGCGGAAACGTCTACGCATCGAGCCGGGGGCATCGACCAGCATCGCTTTCACGACTGCCGTCGCCGACTCGCGCGAGCATGCTGTCTCCCTCGCCGATCACTACGGAGACTACCACGGCGTAAGCCGCGCGTTTGAATTGGCGTGGGCGCACGCGCAGGTCGAACTGCGACAGCATCACTTGTCAGCCGGCGAAGCCCATCTTTACCAGCGCCTGGCCTCTCATGTCATCTATGTTGGTTCCGCGCTCCGCGCAGAGCCCGCGGCCATCGCTGCCAATCGGCACGGGCAGTCGGACCTGTGGAGGCACGGCATCTCCGGCGACCTTCCCATCGTGCTGTTGACCGTCGCCGGCCCCGACGATCTCGCACTTGTCCGCCAGATTGTCGCGGCCCACTCCCTGTGGCGTCGCAAAGGGCTCAAGGCGGACCTGTTGATCATCAACGTGCAGGATGGCGGCTACCTGGAAGAATTCCAACAGCAGCTTCTGGCCATGCTCAGGTCGGGCGATGAACGCGAACTGCTCGACAAGCCCGGCGGTGTCTTCGTCCGCAAGGCAACTCACCTGATGCCGGACGACCTGCGGCTATTCCGGGCGGTCGCTCGCTGTGTTCTGGAAAGCGGGAGCGGCGGCTTGGCGTTGCAGTTGGATCGTCGCGAACGGTTAGTCAAGGCTCAGCGAAACATATCGCCCCCGGTGCCGACCAGCGCTTCATCGGCCAGCGCTCCCGATTTTTCGAAGCCACTCGCCTATCAGAACGGTATCGGCGGCTTCGTTGAGGACGGAAGCGAGTACGTGATGCGGCTACCCGGCCCCGGTACCGGCCTGCCGCCACTGCCCTGGATCAACGTACTCGCCAACCCGGGCTTCGGGACCATCGTTTCCGAGACCGGCGGTGGCTTCACCTGGTCGGGAAACAGCCAGTCGAACCGGCTGACACCGTGGCAGAACGACCCGGTGAGCGATGCGCCCGGAGAAGTCGTTTACCTGCGTGACGAAGAGACCGGCGAGGTCTGGTCCGCGACGCCCCGACCCGCAAACGCCGGTGGATTCCTTGTGCGACATGGGCAGGGCTACACGATCTTCGAACAGGGTCGCGGCAGCTTGTCCCATGAATTGATGGTGTTCGTGGCCACCGACGACCCTGTTAAACTCTCGCGTCTCACGATTCGCAATACGAGTGACACCCCGCGACGGCTGACTGTTGCCTACTTCGTCGAATGGGTGCTGGGCCGCAACCGCGGTCAGACGGTTCCGCACGTCATCACCGAAGTGGATGCGGATACGGGTGTCCTGCTGGCTCGCAGCGCCTTTCGACCCGACTATACCGATCGCGTCGCTTTCGCAGATTTGAGTGTGCGGCCGAGGACATTCACCTGTGACCGCACCGAGTTTCTCGGTCGCAATGGCGATGCGGGACGGCCTGCGGGGTTGCAACAACGGTCGCTGTCAGGCCGGGCGGGCGCGCTGCTGGATCCATGCGCCGCTCTTCAAGCTTCCATTGTCGTACCCGCGCGAGGTTCGGCCGACGTCGTCTTCATTCTGGGGGACGCAGAAAACACCGCCCAGGCGACGCAACTTGCCGGGAAGTACCGCATGGCGGAACAGGTCGGGCACGCGCTCGATCAGGTGCGAACATTCTGGGACGGACTGCTCGATCGGGTGAAGATCGAGACGCCGAATCGGGCACTCGACCTGCTCTTCAACCGCTGGCTGCCGTACCAGGTTCTTGCATGCCGGATGTGGGCACGTTCCGCACTTTATCAGTCTGGGGGCGCTTACGGATTTCGCGACCAGTTGCAGGATGCGTTGGCCCTCGCCTATGCCAAGCCGGACGAGACGCGGGCGCAGATTGTCCGCGCGGCAGCCCACCAATTTCCGGAGGGCGACGTTCAGCACTGGTGGCATCCTCCTTCGGGTGCCGGCGTCCGTACCCGGTTCTCGGATGACTACCTCTGGCTGCCTTTCGCCGTCGAGTTCTACGTCCGCATCACCGGCGACGCTTCCGTTCTCGACGAACCGGTGTCCTATCTGGACGCGCCGATGCTTCTGCCCGATCACGACGAGGATTACCGAGTCCCGCAACAGTCCGGCCTGACCGAAACGGTCTACCAGCACTGCCTGAGGGCCATCGAACACGGGCTGCGATTCGGCGAGCACGGGTTGCCCCTGATGGGTACCGGCGACTGGAACGACGGAATGAACCGCGTCGGCGTCGGCGGTCGCGGCGAGAGCGTGTGGACCGGCTGGTTTCTCCTGAAGGTCTTGCGCGACTTCGCCGCGGTTTGCGAGAAACGTGGGGACAACGATCTCGCAAGTCGCCATCGGGCAACTGCGGAAACCCTTCGCGAGTCGCTAGAAACGAACGCCTGGGACGGCGACTGGTACCGCCGGGCCTACTTTGATGACGGTCAACCACTCGGCTCAGCAGCGAACGATGAGTGCCGGATCGATTCGATCGCCCAATCGTGGGCAGTCCTGTCGGGTGCCGGCGATCCCGACCGCGCCCGAAAAGCGATGGACGAAGTTGACAAGCACCTCGTCCGCCGCGACGATCGCATCGTGCTGCTGTTCGAGCCGCCGTTTGACAGCGGCCCGCTGCAGCCCGGCTACATCAAAGGCTACGTCCCCGGCATCCGCGAGAACGGCGGCCAATACACGCATGCCGCTCTCTGGGTCGTGCAGGCGTTTGCCGAATCGGGGCAAGGGAGTAAGGCTGGTGAGCTTCTCGATCTCCTCAACCCGATCCTCCACGCCGCCACGCCTGAGGGCGTCGCCCGCTTCAAGGTCGAGCCATACGTCGTTCCCGCCGACGTCTACAGTCAGCCGCCACACGTCGGCCGCGGCGGCTGGTCGTGGTACACCGCCTCGGCGGGCTGGTTCTATCGCGTAGTATTGGAGTCATTGCTCGGCTTCAAGAAGAACGGCAACACCGTCACTTTCCAACCGTGCATCCCTGACGACTGGGGCGGCTTCTCCATCACCTGCCGACATGGCTCCACCACTCACCGCTTCAATGTGACCAGAGGCGATGGCGGCAAGAACAGCTTCGAACTTACCGACGATGGGACGACACACGAGATCAAAGTGCCTGGCTAATTCGTCAGCCGCTGCTTGCGGCGTCGCCATCCCCCTTCAATTAAATCCTTGATACCTCACGCGCCCTTCCGCTAACATCTCCACATTCACCCAGGGTCGGCCCCATGCCCGTTCTGTCTTCACCCCTGAACTTCACGCCCGCGGCCACTCCGCCGCGGTTGCTCGATCGCGTTCGGCACGCCTGCCGGCTTCGGCATTACTCGATTCGTACCGAAGATACCTATCACGATTGGGTCAAGCGCTTCATTCTGTTCCACAACAAGAAACACCCGCTCGAAATGGGCGCAGCCGAGATCAACGTCTTTCTGACGCATCTCGCCGTCGAAGGACACGTCGCCGCCTCCACTCAGAATCAGGCCTTCGCCGCCCTGTTGTTCCTCTATCAGAAAGTGCTCGAAGTCGAGCCCGGCCGCATTGAGGGCGTCATCCGCGCCAAACGCCCGACACGGCTTCCCGTCGTGTTGACGAAAGATGAAATCCGGAAAGTCTTCGCCCAGCTGACC
>JBBQII010000270.1:0-5893 GCA_038324795.1 Gemmatales bacterium | reverse complement strand
GCCGCGCAGGATGCACATGTCGTCGATGCAATTGCCCAAGTGCGGGAAGATCTCGGAAACTTCGATGCCCGACTGACCGCACTTCTTGAACGCGAACGGCGACTTCATCAGATTGCCGGTCTTGCGTTCGGTCTTCAGGTCGGCGGTAGGCGGCTTCTGGCCGTCGTACTTCGCAAGCGAAGGCTTGGGGTCAAAGGTATCGACCTGCGAAGGCCCGCCGTTCATCATCAGGTGGATGACGTGCTTGGCGCGCGGCGCGAACGGCGCCGGCTTGGCCGTCAGCGGATTGCCGGTGGCGAACAGCTTCTGCTGATCGCAGATGGCCGCGAGGCCAAGGGCGCCCATGCCGGTGCCCATGCGATGGAGGAGGGTGCGGCGGGAAAGTGTATGGATCATGTTCGTTTCCAGTTAAAATTGCGGTTATACTCAGTCAAGTTCAACAGAAATCGCGTAATCTGCCGGCGGTCGGGAATCTCTTCACCTGCTGTCATCGCGGCACCTGCATGCGTCGTCTGCTGAACTTAATCGAAGGTCGGTTCTTCACGGGACGAATGCCAGACTCGCAAAATCTCAATCGTCTGCGCTGCTTCATTCAAATCGAAAATGATGCGGTAACTTGCCGCGAAAGTTTCACGCATTATCTCAGCACCTGGCATGCTCACAACTCCACTCAGGTAGGGGTTCGACTCGATGCGGCGGACTTGGACACGGATGTACTTCATGACGACGGGCAGCGCGGCAGGGTCATGCTTGAGCAGGTAATGCTCGATCTTCCGCAAATCGCGGAGCGACGAGTTTGCCCAAACTACGTTCCAATCCATTGCTTGAATTCCTTCATGACTTCCTCGTGGGTAAAGATCCGGCCTTGCCGGACGTCGTTCAGTCCCTCCCGCAATCCCTCCATCAACAAAATCTCATCCACGAACTGCCGCAGCGTCGTATCCGGCGGCATTCGCTTCAATAGGTCCGCGATCAGGTCACGAGCGCTCGAGGTTGCAAGGTCCAGTTTTTCCTCAACTGCGATCATCAGTCAATCCCCCATCGTGGCGACGCCTTCGTAAAACATCAGTTTCAACTGGGCTTTCATTGAACTGAATATCAGGCAGACTTCGTCACGGCTTCGGTTTCACCGAATCGTACACCAGTGGCGTTTCGATGAACTTCAGGTGTTTGTCCACGAAGCGCTTATGGCCCGGGTGGTCGAGGTAGCGTTTCAGGCCGTCGACGTTCTCGAACAGAAGCACCAGACTGATCTCGAAGTCTTTCACAGCGAACTCGGGGCTGCCCTCCGGGGCTCGCACACCGTACCAGAAGCCCTGCACCGACGGCAGCTTGCCGATGATCGGTATGTCGGCCAGGATGGCCGCGGCCGTGTTGGGTGGGGCGTCTTTCTTCAACTTCAGGATCACTGTGTGCACGAATGGGGCCTTGCGCCAGCCTTCGCTTTCCTTTAACTGGGTTTTCAGGTTCTCAATCGACTTGGCCGTGGTGGCGTCCCCGGTCGTGTCCTGCTTCTTCAGTGACGAGATGGTCGACTGCGCGGCGGCGAGGTCCTTTTTGGCCTGAGCCAGCTGCTTATCTTCGTCTTCGCCCTTCTCCTTTTTCAAGGCGGCTTGCAGTTGATTGATCGCCTGTTCGCGCTCGCGCACATCTTTCCGCAACCCGTTGATGATGTTGCTGGCCTGTTTCAGGTCGTTGTTCGCATCCGCGAGCTTTTTGCGCAGGATTTGCTCGTCCTTGTCATTGTCGTTCTTCTTCTGCCCATACGCCTGCTGAGCCGGCTCGAGCGGCGCATAGGTGACGGCCAGCATTACTGCAAAGAAAAGGCCAAGTCCGGCGAGAGTGCGAAGCATAAGAGATAACCTGCGTTGTCAGTGGTGTTTACGTGATGAAGTCATCGAGATCCGGTTCAGCCCGGGCCGAATGCCACAGCTTGATGACTTCCACTTGCTGCCATTCCTCACGAACCACAAAGAAGATTCTGTAGCTCGCAGCGACAATCTCCCTTACGACTTCGTTCACATTGTTGCGAACAATATCTCCGACATGATGCGTTTGCCTCAGCTTGTACGTTGCCGAGTGTATCGCATTCAACACCCGGTCTACGGCATCGGGCTGCCTTCGGAGTAAATAAGTGTGGATTCCGGGCAAATCGCGGTTCGCAGATGGCGTCCACTTTAGCTTCCACGGCATCAGCGAAGTTCCTGCCAGACGACTTCGTGATCAATCAGGTCACCCCGACGCGATTCGAGCAGACCTTCCCGCAGGCCCGCCAACAGTCGTACTTCTTCCGCGATTTCGTCGAGAGTCGCCTCCGCCGACATCCGGCTGAGAAGTTCGGCGACGACATCCCGACCGGGGGAATCGACAAGATCAATCGAAGTTTCGGTCGCTACCATCTCATTCACTCCTTTGACCACTCAATCAACATACATGAACTCATTGCCCGCCAGCAGAGCCTGAGCGTAGCGTTCCCAGCGGGTCAGTTTGTTCTTCGCGGCGTCGTCGGCGGCGTCTTGCGCACTCAAGAACGCCTGGCCAATGGCGACTTCCGTAGTGCTCGGTACACGGCCATAAGCCAACTCGTAGCCGTGGCGGATGCGGGCGGGGTCGTCGTTGCCGGCCTTTTGCATGCGCACGGCGAAAGCCTTCGCCTGGAGAATCATGAATTCGCTGTTGAGCACGAACAACTGTTGTTGCGGAACAGTTGTTTCGCTGCGGCGGTCGCTGGTGATGTTCGCGTCCGGGAAGTCGAACAAACGCAACAGCCCACTGAGTTCATGCCGGCTGACACGTGCGTAAACGGTCCGGCGGAAATTGTTGCCGTCTTCCAGATTGATGGTCTTGCCTCCCATCTCAAGGTCGAGCTTGCCCGACACGCTCAGGAGGGCATCGCGGAACTCTTCCACCTGCAGGCGCTGCCGTTGCATGTGCCACAGCAGGCGGTTGTCCGGGTCGGGTTGCATCGCTTCGGGGTCAGTTGCGGCACTCGCCTGATAGGCGGCACTCAGGAGGATTTCGCGGTGCAGTTTCTTGATCGACCAGCCGTTCCCCACCAGGCGTGTCGCCAGATAGTCGAGCAGTTCCGGGTGTGTCGGTGCCTCGCCGAGCTTGCCGAAGTTCGATGGCGTGCCGACGATCCCCCGGCCGAAATGTTGCTGCCAGAGGCGGTTGGCCATCACACGGGCAGTCAACGGGTTCTTCGCGTCGGCAATCGCCTCGGCCAGTTCCAACCGGCCGCTGCCTTTGGTGAACAGGGCCGGTGCGTCGCCTGTCAGCACTCGCAGGAATCGCCTCGGGGCGATGTCGCCGGGCTTCAGCGGGTTGCCACGGACTGCGATCTTCAGGTCCATTGGGGCACTGTCCATGATGCCGTGCGCGGCCGGCGGGGCACCGGGCGCGGCCTTGGCGACCGCGTCCTGTTCCTTCTTCAGCGCTTCGTACTGCTGTTTGCAGTCGGGCGTCATCTTGCTGATGACTTCATTCTCGCTGATGACGAACACACCTTTGTCGCCGAACAGGGCCTGCACCATGTCGGCCTTGGTCTTGTCGGCGGTGTTGCCCAGCGCCGCCTTCACAGCATCGCGGAACTGCTCGGCCGCTTTGATCACCTCCGGCGTCGGCACAGTGGTCGCACCCGGCTTGGGCATGTTCTTCACCCAGCCGTCGAGCGCCGGGTTGTTCTTTTTGTTCAGGAACTTATTCATTCGGTCGAGCGAGCCGCCATCCAGTTTGTCTGCCTTGGCGATCTCGTTCGGGGCGGTGTCGGCCTTCTTCAATCGCTGGGCTTCGAGCTTCCACGCGGCCAGGAAGTACTTCACCAGTTCGTCCATGCGGGTGTTGATCAGTTTGTCTTTCTCGACCTGGAACAGAGCCTTCGCTTTGCTCTCGACTGCCTGCACTTTCTTCTGGCCTTCCTGATACTTGGCCATTTCGTCCTTCGATGCCATCGACACGTCGCTCATCTTCGAACTGGCGAAGACGCCGGCCAGCGAGTAGTAGTCCTGCGTGGGGATCGGGTCGAACTTGTGATCGTGGCAGCGGGCGCAGGCGATCGTCAGGCCCAGAAAGCCGCGCGTGAGCGTGTCGATCTTGTCGTCGAGTTCCTCGGCGATCGCCTTGGCAGGATTCGAACTCTTGTAGTAAACCGCGCCGAGCCCGAACAGGCCGAGCGCCGCGTTGTGCTTCGATGCCTCGGCACTGCCATCGTCCATCAGGTCGGCGGCAATCTGCAGTTTCACGAAGCGGTCATACGGCATGTCGTTGTTGAATGCGTCGATGACCCAATCGCGGTAGCGGTAGGCGTTGGTGCTGGGCTTCACGCCGAACGTGTGGGCCTGGTCCTCGGCATAGCGGGCGATGTCGAGCCAGTGCCGGGCCTGCGCTTCGCCGTAGCGCGGGGAAGCGAGCAGCCGATCGATCAGCCCTTCCACGGCCGACTGCCGGCTTTTCTCGAATGCCTTCACGAACGCGGTCACTTCGTCGGGAGTCGGCGGCAGGCCGGTCAGGTCAAACGCCATCCGTCGGATCAGTGTTCGCGCATCGGCCGCGGCCACCGGCGTCAGGCCCGCTTCTTCGATCTTCGCGAGAACGAAACGGTCGATCGGCGTGCGCGCCCACGCGCTGTCCTTCACCGTCGGCGGCTCGACCTTGCGGACCGGCTGGAAAGACCAGAATTGCCGTCCTTCGCTGATATCGACGGGTTCACCCGCGTGCACACGCAGCGTCACCATCAACAGGGAAGAGAAGACAGTAAGCAACGACTTCATGGATTCTCCAGGAAATCCGGTCTTGTTAAAAGAGAAGTTAAGGCGGGAGAGTCGACCAAGCAGCATTCATCAGCAGTAATTGTACCGGCTGGCGGTGGAGAATGCCAGTGATTACAACATCTACTCGGACTTCCCCTTCATCGGAGCTTTCAGATGTCCCGCTTGCATGAATCCCGGCGACACTTCCCGGCACTGGCTCGGCAGATCGACGGTCGCACCGCTGTCTTCTTCGATGGACCGGCCGGCAGCCAGGTGCCGCAATCGGTGATTGATGCGATCAGCGACTATCTGATCAACCACAACGCCAACCACGGCGGCAGTTTCGCCACCAGTCGTGAGAGCGACGCCATCGTCGCCCGCACCCGGCGATCGCTGGCGATGTTCCTCAACGCGTCCGATCCGGACGAGATCTCGTTCGGCGCAAACATGACGACGCTGACATTCGCCCTGAGCCGAGCCCTGGCTGCCACCTGGCAGCCGGGCGATGAAGTGATCGTCAGCCGGTTGGACCACGACGCCAATGTATCGCCTTGGGTTCGAGCTGCGGCCGATCGCGGCGTCACGGTCAAGCATGTCGAAGTTCGCAAGGAAGATTGCACGCTCGATCTCGATGACCTGCAACGGAAACTGTCGCCACGCACGAAGCTGGTGGCGGTCGGCTGTGCGTCGAATGCCGTCGGCACGCGCAATCCGGTCAAGCAGATCGCGCAATGGGTACATGCTGTCGGGGCGCTGGTGTTCCTTGATGCGGTGCATCTGGCACCGCACGCACCGATCGACGTGGCCGACTGGGACTGCGACTTCCTCATCTGTTCGGCGTACAAGTTCTTCGGCCCGCACATCGGCATTCAGTGGAGCCGGCGGAAACTGCTCGAAACGCTGCCCGCGTACAAAGTGCGCCCGGCCGCGGAAACGCTTCCCGATCGCTGGATGACCGGCACGCAGAACTTCGAGTGCATCGCCGGCGTGGACGCAGCGGTTGAGTACCTGTTCGACCTGTGCGCGGAACGGATCGGTCGACATGAACGAACGCGGCAGAACTTCGTCGATGGCTTTTCGTCGATCGTTCACGAAGAACGCCAGATGGGCAAACACCTAATCGAAGACCTGATGAGCCTGCCCGG
>JBBQII010000269.1:0-5922 GCA_038324795.1 Gemmatales bacterium | reverse complement strand
CGCCCGCTACCAGGTACTGGTGGCCGGGCACACGCTCGATGGCCGAATCGGCGCGGTGACGACTTCAATCGAAGCCCGCAAACCGTTCACGGTCGATCCGAAGGTTCCTATCGAGATCACTGCCACTGACCGTGTCGACGTACCGGTGCGCGTGGTCAACGACTCGGACATGAGACGCCGCGTCGGCTTCACAGTCACGCCCAATGGCCTGGCGACCGAGCAGACCAATCTGCGTGACTTCATCGAACTGGGGCCGAACGAGAAGGGCCGAAAGCTGATCTCGTTCCGTGCGACCAAAAAGGAAGGCGAAGCCTCTCTGACGGTTGTCGGCACCAGCGACCCGATCGAAACGCCCGACAACATCGTCCGCGTCTTCCGCGTCGTGCCTGACGGGTTCCCGGCCACGGGCGCGGTCAGCGATCTGCTTGAGAAGCAGGCCAATGCCACCATCACGTTGCCGGAACTGATTCCGGGCACGCTGAAGTTCAAAGTCGAAGTCTACCCGACATCCCTGGCGGACCTGCAGAACGGCCTCGAAAGCCTGATGCGGGAGCCGGGCGGCTGCTTCGAGCAAACGTCGACGAGCAACTACCCGAACCTGCTGATCCTCGACTACCTGAAGTCGGCGGACCAGGTGAAGCCGGAACTCGCCCGGCGTGCGAAGGAGATGCTCGATCGCGGTTACTCGAAGCTCGTCGCCTTCGAATGTCCCGACACCGGCGACAAGACGAAACACGGCTTCGAGTGGTTCGGCCAGGCCGATCAACAGCATCAGGCCCTGACTGCCTACGGTTTGTTGCAGTTCAAGGATCTCGCCCGTGCCTACCCCGGCAAGGTCGACCCGGAACTGATCAAGCGGACGCAGCAGTACCTGCTGGGCCAGCAGACGCCGAACAAGGACGGCTTCAAGCGCAATGCCCGGGCTCTCGACAGCTTCGGCCGTGCCCCGGACCATATCACCAACGCTTACATCGTCTGGGCTCTGTGCGAAAGTGATCCCGACGACAAGGAAGGGATGACCGATCTTGTCAAGCAGTTGGACACCTTGAAGAAGCAGGCGATTGATCACCCGGAAGGGAAGAAGGACCCCTATTTCCTGGCCCTCGTCGCCAACGGCCTGCTGCACCGCCCGGCGAACGGCAACCGCGAAGCCGCCCTGGCGATCCTGAACAGGATTGCCGGGACGCACCTGAAGAACGGCTGTGTGGAAGGTGCGACGACGAGCATCACCTGCTCCGGCGGCCGTGACCTGCAGATCGAGACGACCGCGCTGGCCGTGATGGGCTGGCTGCGTTCGGGCGAACCGACGATGTTCATCAAACCGGTGAAGGAAACGACGAAGTGGATCGGCCAGCAGCGTGGCGGCTACGGCGGCTTCGGCTCAACTCAGTCGACGATTCTGGCCCTGAAGGCCCTGATCGAACACACCAAGGCATCGCGCAAGCCGGCCGAGGCGGGCGAAGTCCGCCTGACGATCAACGGCCAGACGTTCAAGAAAGCATTCACCGAGAAGGATCAGGAAGTCATCACGCTCGACATTCCCGATGCCGAGAAGGTGTTGAAGGCCGGTGCCAACGAGGCATTCGTAGAACTGACCGCGAAGCAGGCCTACCCGTTCGCCATCACCTGGTCGGGCAACACGACGACGCCATTGTCATCCGACAAGCGGTCGGTCGATGTCGCCGCCAGTCTGGATCGCGAGACGGCCACTGAAGGCGAAACAGTGCGGGCCAGCGTGAAGCTGACGAACAAGACCGACGCCGGCCACGGCATGGCGATCGCCATTGTCGGCCTGCCGGGCGGTTGCCGGCTGCCGGCAGACCTCAAGGAGTTGACCAAGCTCCGTGAGGAAGGAACGATCAGCTACTTCGAAGTCCGCGGCCGGGAACTGGTGCTGTACTGGCGGGCTCTGAAGCCGAACCAGGAGATCGACCTGTCATTCGGCATGATCTGCGAAGTGCCCGGCCAGTACGCCGGCCCCGCGAGCCGCGGCTACCTGTACTACAACGCCGATCACAAGCATTGGGTGAAGCCGCTGTCGCTGACGATCACCCCGGCGAACCAGCAACCGGAAGCCGAAGTGGCGAGCAAGTAACAATCATAGCCCGAAACGATCGAGGGTTGAATTGAGTGGGATGCCCGTCCCGCTCAATTCAACCCTTTTCGCTAAATGGCCTCCTCAGATCGACCCACGCGACATCATCTTCGGTTCATTCAGTGGCGAGCGTCAGTTCCGCCAGTGACGAAAGTGCTATGCGCAATCGTCCGATGAATCCCTTTCAAAGATTTCCCGGTCGTGGCACAAAGATTGCTGCTGATCTCTCAGCGTCATGTTCTTCAAACCGATCAACATCAACCACGGGTCGTCATCATGCTTCGATGGGCAATTGTTTTCTTCGTCGTCGCGATCGTCGCCGCGATTTTCGGGTTCGGCGGAATCGCGGGAGACGCGGCGTGGATCGCGAAGATTCTCTTCTTCGTGTTCCTGGTACTGCTGGTTCTTTCGTTTGTGTTCGGTCGCAGGGCGACCAGCGTCTAGTTGCAAATCAGGCAGCTTCAGTTCAAGAAGAATGAAGAGTGCTTCAGTTTGATGGCGCGAGTGGAAAGGGATGTGCTCCGCTCGTCTCTTTCAGATGATGTATTTACCGTCCGGTGTAGTTCATTCAGGAACCCGAGCAAAGGCCTGTTATAAGCCTTTGCCCGGGCTGTGAACGGTCTCGCCGAATCTCTCGCCCTATCCCGCGCGCAGAATGCACCATTTCGCAGGTGCAGTTGCAGCGGGTGATAAACTCTTACTTCTTCTTCGCCGCTGCCTTTTTCTTCTTCGCTTCGGCTGCCTCCTCGGCCTTTGGTTCTTCGGCTGCGGCCTCTCTGGCCTTCGGCTTGGCCGTTCCCGGCCGCGGACGCCTTCTTGCCGATCTCGTCAAGCAGTTGGACAACCTGAAGAAGCAGGTGATCGATCACCCGGAAGGGAAGAAGGACACCTGCTTCCTGTCCCTCATCGCCAATGGTCTGCTGCACCACCCCCGCGAACCAGCAGCCGGAAGCCGATGTAGCGAGCAAGTAAACCCATCAGAACCCGGGCGCGAGCGAGGTAACGATTAAACCTCCCCGGCGCTCGGATTCCGCCATTGCGCATCGGGTATCCTAACTCATTCGCGAAGAATTCTTCATCTCTGATCTTCCGTAATCTTGTAGACATTTTCGCTCATGGAGCGGAAGATCGCGTCACGCTGCTCAACGGTAGCGATCTCACAAACAGGTGGGCACATCAATGCGTCTGTCAGTCAATCTGCTCGCAGCATGCTTGTTCGTCGTCGTCGTCGTCGGCAGCGGCGTTATTATCGCCAAGGAAGAAGCGGTGCCGCTGGACAAGATTCCCAAAGCGGTGATGGACTCGCTGCTGGCGAAATTTCCGAAGGCGAAGATCGACAAATGTACAAAGGAAAAAGAAGGCGATGACGTCATCTACGACATTGAATTCAAGGAAGAAGGCCGCAAGTGCGAGGCAGACATCAAGGAAGATGGCACGATCGTCAATTTCGAAAAGGCCATCGAAGCCAAGGACCTGCCCAAAGCGGTCAGCGAAGCGATCAACAAGCGTTACCCGAAGGCCAAGTACAAGGAAGTGATGGAAGAGACGGAAATGAAGGGCAAGGAAGGCAAGTTGGTCGCATACGAAGTCGTGCTGCTGACGGCCGACAACAAGGAAGTGGAAGTCAAAGTGACGACAACCGGCGAAATCACCGAAGATTCCGGGGCGAAGTAGCTCCGTTTGCTTTCTGACAAAGCCCGAGAACCAGCGAGGTACGTTCGTGACCTCGTACAACGTCAACGCTTCTTTTTCGGGTAGCTGCATTCGCCGGAATTCGGGGTGTTCGAGCGATCAGACCGCATTCCGGCGAATGCGGCTACGTGGCTAACACGAAGTTTTAGCCTTCACCCTGCACTACTTCTTCGTCGCCGCTTTTTTCTTCTTCGGCTCCACTTCCTCGGCCTTTGGTTCTTCGACTGCGGCCGCTTTGGCCTTCGGCTTGGCCGGTTCGGCCGCAGGTGCCTTCTTGCTGAAGATGGCGTCGTAGCCTTCTGCGAAGTTCTTGGTTTCACCCAGACCGATGCGAACGATGCTCATGATGGATCTCCCGAGGTTGTACCAATTGACCAGCACATTTTAGGGCCAGACCGGCCGTCTGTCACGTTGTTTCGACCTCAAGAATCGCAGCCGGCAGGAAATCGATGATATCGCTGGCGATCATCCCCATCCGGCTTTTTGCAGCCGCGGCCAGATCGCCGGCCCGGCCATGCAGGTAAACGCCGAGCTGTGCCGCGTCGAATGGGCTCATCCGCTGGCTGACCAGGGCGGCAATCAGGCCGGTCAGGACGTCGCCGCTGCCGCCGGTCGCCATGCCGGGGTTGCCTGTCGTGTTGCGGTAGAACTTGTCGCCATCGGTGACGATAGTACCGTGCCCCTTGAGCACCAGCACGATGCCGCGTTCACTGGCGAAGTGGCGGGCCAGTTCGTCGCGGTTTGCCTGAACGGTCTCAGTCGGCTGCTTGATCAGGCGGGCGAATTCACCAGGGTGCGGCGTCAGAATGGTCGGCGCGGTTCGGCGGGACAGGAACTTGCCCGGCAGCTTGGCAAGCAGGTTAAGCCCGTCGGCATCAAGAACGACGGGGCACTTCACCTGTACCAGCAGGATTTCCAGGATCTCGGCCAGCTTGCCGGCTTCCCCCAGGCCGGGCCCGATCGCCAGCGCACTGGCTTTCTCCGCCAGTTCGAGGATGACAGGGACAGCATCCTCGGCCAGGCTGTGGCCTTTCGATTCGATCGGCAGGCCGACAGTCATGAAGCACGGGTTGCCCCCGGCCACGATCGGCTGCACGTCGCACGGCGTGGCGATTTTCACCAGCCCGGCCCCGCCGCGGAGTGCCGCACTGCCGCACAGCACGGCGGCCCCGGCCATGCCGCGGCTGCCAGCCACGGCCAGCACGGTGCCGAAAGTTCCCTTGTGCGAATCAGCGGCGCGGGCGGGCAGTCGCGGCAGCGGGAGATCGGCAGGCATGATTCCTCCGTGAATGGGTTACTTCTTGGGCGGCAGTTCAATCTTTTTATCCGGGTCGGGCTTTTCGGTCAGTGTCCTGTGCGCCTGATTGGCCGCGGCCTTGATGGTGGGGTCCGGAGCACGCTTCAACGGGTCGATCACCGGTAGCATCTTGTCGGTTTGGCTCGGCATCTGCGACATGGCCCAAAGGGCGGAGGCGATGATGAATGGTTCCTCGTTCTTGCCTTCCGCGATTGCGATCAACTCCGGCAGGCGCGACTTTGCTTCCTCGCCGATGAAGCCGATCGCCTGTATCGCTTCCTGCTTCATATCGAGTTCCTTGCTCGCCAGCAGCTTGGTGATCGCGACCAGGTTCGGGTCGTTCGTCTTGATCAGTTCCTGCTCGGTGCGAATGTAGACCACGCGCGCCCAAAGACTGATGCTCTTGTCCGGATCCTTCATCACGTAGACCAGCGCATCACGCAATTCCTTCCACACCGCTTCGACCGTCGGCGGGCCGAGCGTCATCAGCGAGCTGATTGCCTCGCGGCGAACCTGGTGCGATGAATCGGTCCGCAGGCACTTGATGATGCCGCGCATGGCGACAACGTCCGGCCCTTCGCCCTTCATCATCGGCATGCCCAACCGACCCAGAGCGGCCACCGCCGCCTTGCGGTTCTGCCACGACGTCTGGTCAACCATCGTGTAGGTGATCAGTGTCGGGATCGCCCGCTTGGCGATCGGCCCGCACGCACCAAGCGAGTTCGTCGTCTCGAAGCGGGTGTGGTTGGCGGCCGCGTTTGCCGGGATCAGGATTTTCACCATCGCATCCAGCCCCTGGTCGGCGTACGCCTCATCGAAACCGATCAACGGCACCGTG
>JBBQII010000268.1:0-5927 GCA_038324795.1 Gemmatales bacterium | reverse complement strand
CCGGAACCTGCAAGCGGATCGAAACGGCCTTGCTCATGACTTCCCGCAATCCGGTGAAGCGGTGGAAATAATCAGGTTCGGCAAAGAAAAGATACCCCCAAGGGGAGTCGAACCCCTGTTTTAGCCTTGAGAGGGCTACGTCCTAGGCCACTAGACGATGGGGGCGTCTGGTGAAATTAAAGAGGCTTTCCCGGCGTTTGTCAAGAAGACCGGTGAAACCCGTGACAGGTTCACTTCGAGCAACGCTTGCCTGAACTGCGCATCTTGAACTGTTTCACACTCGAGTTCGATACGTTTCACGTTTCAGCGCAATTCGGTCCGCGGGTCGCGTCTGCCGAATGAACGACGAGGATGCAAGCGAAGGAATCGCTGCGGCCGGCACAATCGGAACAATTGTGGTAAACGGCACAAGATTTCCTCTGGTTATCGCTTGACAGACGATTTATAATTCGTCTGAGTCTTGTGGAAGGTCCCTCAACTCCGGGTGTTCTGGAGTCGCCTTTCGCGAGAACCTCGATGCGAGGAGACAGAACATGAGCGACGACGCAACTCGTTTACTCCTGTGGGTCGCCCTGGGTGTCGGGATTGTGGCGGTATTCATGGTACTTGAGGTGCTATTGCGCACGCTCTTTACCCGCTTCGGCGCGCCTGCTGAGAACAGCAACACGCACCGGACCGGAACTGAGCTACCTCGGGTTTTGAACAAGAACTAACTTTAGTTCCAGCGGGAAGGATTTCGCCCGTCTCCGTTGCAGGCCACGCAGCAACGACTCAATTCCGTCTTCGGCTGAGCAGTTCACTGCTCAGCCGTTTGTGTTTTCAGATCCCATCCGGCACCAGCACGATCTTGCCCGTTAATGTCCCCGCTTTTTTCACCGTATTCTCTTCCTGCAGCTGATGGGCGGCCGCGGCTTCGCTGAAGTGCATCGTCCGGCCGATGATCGTCCTCAGTTTTCCTTGGGCCAGCCACGAGTTGATCTCGTCCGCGCACGTTCGTTGCTCATCCGTCGGGATGTTGAACATCGCAAAGCCGTGCATCGACAGGTTCTTTACGTAGAACGGCCCGTTGGGAAATGTCGGTCGGGCTCCGCGTCCCGCCATGACGATGACACGGCCGCGGCTGGCCATCGCGTCGAACGTCTTGTCGAAGTCTGTCGGCGGCTGCGTTTCAAACCAGACGTTCACGCCTTTGCCATCGGTAAACTCTTTTACCTTCGCGTTGACGTCCTCGGTCTTATAGCAGATGGCGTGTTCGGCACCGTACTCTTTGGCCAAAGCACGTTTCTCAGGTGTTCCGGCAGTGGTGATGGCCGTCGCGCCAATTGCCCGCGCCATCTGAAGCACCATAGTGCCGACGCCGCCAGTACCGCCGTTGACGAACACTGTTTCGCCCGGTTGCAGTCGGGCGCAGTGGAACAGGCCCAGATGGGCCGTGATGCCGACCAGCGAGCATGCAGCCGCCTGCTCATCGGCGACTCCCGGCGGCGTCGGGTAGATAAAATCTTCGTGGATACAGGCGAGTTCGGCAAATGTACCTTGTCGCCCCAACAATCCCTGGTTGGATCCCCACACCCGGTCGCCGACCGCGAATCGAGAGGTGCCCGGCCCGGCGGATTCGATCGTCCCGGCAAAGTCGCACCCGGGAATGAACGGGAATGGAAGAACCATCGCCACCATGCCGGCGCGAATGTAGGTGTCGATCGGGTTGAGTGCGGCTGCGCGAACTTTGATCCGGTACTCGCCGGCTTTCGGTTCCGGGTCCGGAAGGGTGCCGTACTTGATGACTTCCGGCCCGCCGGTCTGTTCCAGATATGCGGCTTTCATCGGGGATGCTCTTGCACAGTGAGTTTTGAGTCGACGTGTCGTCTGTTCTATGCCGCACCAGCGTGACCGACATGCGATTTGGCAATGTGCCCGATGACAGTTAAACTAAAGGTGGGGTTCGGAGGCTCGATGATACTTTCACCGCATGCATCATGTCAAATGTCATGAAAGACATACTGGTCGAGTACGGACAGCCGATCGATCCGCGTACGATGGTCATACCGCCGGACGCAGATCGTCTGGAACTGGAAGCCGGCCATCCCGGTGAGCATGATCGGGCGTACGTTGAACGCCGCCGCGAGTTGTTTGAACTCTGTCGTCGCCATCGTTTACAGAATCTTTGCCCACCCTACGTCAAATACACCGACGAAGAGACGCAGATCTGGCGCGAAGTATCACCGAAGCTGGATGAGCTTCATCAGCGGCATGCCAGCACTATCTACTTGAAAGCCAAGAGCGATCTGGCGATCACGCGAATCGAGATTCCGCAGCTGCGCACGCTCAGCGAGCGGTTGCAGCATGAAACCGCGATGCACCTTGTCCCGGCCGAAGGCGCGTTGCCTTATCGCACTTTTTATGAGTACATCGGTCAACGGGGCTTCCCGGTTACGCAGTTTATCCGCCACGGATCGCATCCCGAGTTCACACCCGAACCGGACATGATTCACGATTGCCTCGGCCATGTGCCGCCGCTCATGAACCGCGACTACGCCGAGCTGCTGACATTGATCGGCAAGGCGGCTTCGAGTACCGACCGCGGCGATGATGTGCTGGCCCTCAAGCGATTCAGCTGGTTCAGCATCGAATTCGGATTGATCGAGGAACAGGGCGAGACGCGCGTCTTCGGTGCCGGGATTCTATCGTCAACCGGCGAGATTCCATACTCATTGGCTTCGCCGGCCGTCTTACGCAGGCCGTTCGTCACCGATGTGGTGATCGATACCGACTACGACCCTTCGCGAATGCAGGATCATCTGTTTATCGCCCCGTCACTGCCCTTTTTGCGGGCGGAACTTGAATCACTTGTCAGTCGACTGGGAATCACCATCACGCCGGAGCGGAGCGCCACAGCATGACCCCGAAAATCGATCCCGTCGCGATCCGCAAAATTGACCATGTGCGCCTCTTCGTCGGCAATGCCCGGCAGTCGGCCTACTTCTACCGTAACGCCTTCGGGTTCGACGTCGTCGCCTATGCGGGCCTTGAAACCAAGGTTCGCCATGAAGCGGGCTATGTGCTTAAGCAGGGCGACATCACATTCGTTCTCGCTTCACCGCTGAGTGCCGATCATCCCGATTGCGCACGGCTGATGCACCATGGCGACGGCGTACAGGACGTCGCCATCGAAGTGGCCGACGTGGAATCAGCCTATCATCATTCCGTCAGCAAGGGCGCTGTCGGCGTTCGCGAGCCGGAACGTCTGGAAGACGAGTTCGGCGTGCTGCAGATCGCCACAATCAAAACCTACGGCCACACGCTGCACAGTTTCATCAATCGCGATCACTATCGTGGCGTGTTCGCCCCAGGCTATCGGCCCTTGGAGCCGGAACGCTACAACCCGGGCACGTTCGAATCAGTCGGCCTGGCGGCAATCGATCACGTGGTCGGCAATGTCGAAGAGGGCCGGATGGATGAATGGGTCGACTTCTACAAGCGCGTCCTCGGCTTTGAGCAACTGGTTCATTTCGACGACAAGGATATCAGCACCGAGTACTCGGCCCTGATGTCGAAAGTGGTGCAGAACGGCAGCGGTCGGGTGAAGTTCCCGATCAACGAACCGGCCAAGGCCAAGCGTCGCTCGCAGATCGATGAGTATCTGCAATACCACGGCGGCCCCGGCGTGCAGCACATTGCGTTGGCCACCGGCAACATCATCGACACGATCCGCGCGATGCGGCACAACGATGTGTCGTTCCTGCGTGTGCCACGCGCCTACTACGACCTGCTTCCGGACCGCGTGGGTGCTATCCGCGAAGACATGGAAATGTTGGCGGAACTCGGCATCCTCGTCGATCGTGATGAAGAGGGGTACATGCTGCAGATCTTCACGAAGCCGGTGGCCGACCGGCCGACACTGTTCTTTGAAGTGATCCAGCGCCGCGGTTCGCGCAGCTTCGGCAAAGGCAACTTCAAGGCGCTCTTCGAAGCCATAGAACGAGAGCAGGAAGTTCGGGGGACTCTTTAAGCCGGGAGGTCACCGGATGATTCATCCAACTCAGGTCAAGGCATTGCTGCAGAATCAGCCGTTTCGGCCGTTCCGAATCGTCATGAACAGCGGCAAAACCTACGATGTCCGTCATCCGGAGTTTGTAACCGTTGGCCGATCTTGGATCAACGTCTACGAAAGCGATGATCCGGCCAGTGGCATCGTCGATCGTTTTGAAATTGTGTCGCTGATGCTGATGGAACGCATCGAGTTCATTGGAGCCAAGCCGGAAGCGATGGCCGACAACTCATCGGCGACGCTGTAGCCCTTCAGCGAGAACAGGCGGAGCGCACTGGATTGCACGATCGCTTCATCGATGGGGCACCGCTGTTGGCCGTTTAAGTGCTTCCCGCATCGGATACGCTTGAGGATGTTCACGAGAATATCCGCGAATACCTCGACGCGGCAACGCCGCTGGTCTGGATCGTCGATCCGTTCGATTTCACCGTCACCGTGTATCGCCTGGGCGAAGAACCTGTGCTCTTCACCAGGCAACAGGAACTCAGCGATGAACGGGTGCTTCCCGGTTTTCGCGTTCGTGTCGGCACACTGTTTATGTGAATTCCATGGCAACACTACTCCCGCCGATTGCTTCCATCCGCGACTTTTATGCCTTCGAGCAGCACGTGAGAACCTGCCGGAAGCATCGGGGCCTCGAGATGCTGCCGCAATGGTACGAACTACCGGTTTTCTACTTCTCCAATCCGTTCTGCGTGATCGGTGATGGCGATCCGGTGCGTGCCCCGAAAGGCAGCCATGCCCTCGATTACGAACTGGAACTGGCCTGCGTCATCGGTACTTCCGCGCGCGATCTGCCGGCTGTCGAACGCGCGATGGATTGAGTGGCCGGGTTCACGATTAAGAACGACTGGAGCGCCCGCGACATCCAGCGGACTGAGATGGCCGTGGGCCTTGGACCGAGCAAGAGCAAGGACTTCGCCACCTCGCTGGGGCCCGCGCTGATTCCATTCGATGAACTGCGCGATTTTTACCGCGATGGTCGACTTCATCTCGACATGACGGCCCGCGTCAACGGTAAACTGTACTCGCAAGGGAACGCGGGCACCATGTACTGGACCTGGCCGCGGATTCTGGCGCATGCGAGTCGCGATGTCGAGTTGAAGCCCGGCGATGTCCTGGGCTCTGGCACGGTCGGTACCGGCTGCATCCTTGAATTGACGCCAGAGGCCGTCGGCGGTTGGCTGCAACCTGGTGACGAAGTGGAACTGACCATTGAACGGCTGGGCACCTTGCGTAACCGTGTGGAGTAACGACATGCCGCACTACTTGCAGATGGGCTCGCTGCCGGCGAAGCGCCACACGATTCACCGCCGTGAGGGTGGGCATCGCGGGGAAGGAATTCACTACGAGGAAGTAGTGACCACCCAGGGGTTCAGCCGGGCGTACAGCATCGTGTATCACTTGCGGCCGCCGACACGTGTCAAACATGTGGAACCGGCCGGTCGAGTATCCGCCGACGCGCAGACGCTCGACGTCCTGCGGCACATCCATGTGAAGTCCGCGGGCATCGCCGCCGCGGGGGATCCCATCTTCGGTCGTGTTCCGCTGTTCGTGAACTCCGACGTCACGATCTCACGCTGCCGGCCGATCAAGCCGCAGCAAGAGCTTTACCGAAACGCCGCCGCAGACGAGATCCTTTTCATCCATCGCGGGCAGGGGCATCTCGACTCAATGTTCGGCCGACTGCCGTTTCGGCCGTTCGACTACATCGTCATCCCGCGCACGACGACATACCGAATTGAGTGTGCCGGCAGCGAACAGCCGGAGATGCTGGTCGTTGAATCGCCCGCGCCGGTCGGTTTCCCGGCCCGGTACCGCAACCCCGATGGCCAGTTGCGGCTCGGGGCACCGTATTCCGAGCGAGACCTGCATGGGC
>JBBQII010000267.1:0-5946 GCA_038324795.1 Gemmatales bacterium | reverse complement strand
CGGCAATCAGGACCTTCGCGGCAGTCGCTGGCATGGTGAATGTCTCGGAGAAACGGGCATCCGTGATTGTAGCGATGCGACCGGCGCGCGGGCATCGTCAATCGCCTTCGGCGGGGATGTCGATGGGAAGGGTGACCGCGCTTTCCGGTGCCGGCTGCACAATCGGCGCAGGTGCCAGCGGTGCCGCGAGCAGGCGCAGTTGATTCTGCGTGCGCATGATCATCAGAACCGCCAGCACGGCGATCAGGGCCAGCACGACAATCATCGAAGGGTTCACGTACCGCAACCAGCTTCGAGAGTCGAAATCCATCTCGGCCGACGATTCAGGTCGTTCGACCATTTCGATCTCTGAATGCGACAGGGCCAGCGTGCGATCCGACGCGTTCCTCTGGAAGCTGGGGGTGTCCACAATCGTCATCGCCCTGGCATCAATGACCGTGTCGAAGCCGTATTGCGCGTCGAGCGCCAGCGAACTCAGCGACTGCGACAGTTCCGCGGGCGATTGAAAGCGGTCGCGACGCCGCTTGGCCATCAGCGTGCCGACGATGGCGGCCACTTCCGGCGGCAGGTCGGGACGCAACTCGCCGATCGGCGTCGGTTCCAGGTCGCGCTGGGCGTACAGTTTGTCGACGATCGCTTCAAGATGCTGGAACGGCGCCATCCCCGCCAGCAGATAGTAGAAGGTGCAACCGAGACTATACAGGTCCGAGCGGATGTCGGTGCCGCGCGAGTCCTTCACCTGTTCAGGCGACATATAGTCGGGCGTGCCGATCAGCGCCCCGGCCCGCGTCAGTTCGTTGAAGACCGAGTCGTTGACCGGCACTTCGCTGCGTGTCAGCCCCAGGTCGAGCATCTTGATGATGTTGTCCGGCCTTGTCAGCAGCAGGTTCGACGGCTTGATGTCGCGGTGGATGAAGCCATGTTCGTGGGCATGCTGCAGCGCGTCGGCAGTCTGGCGGATGAAGTCGCAGGCGATCGACACCGGCAGCGGGCCATTCGTTGCGACATACTGCCCCAGGTCGCAGCCTTCGAAATACTCCATCGCATAGAAGATGGTGCCGGGCTTGAACTCGGCATCGATCGCCTGCACGATGTTCGGATGGCGAATCTTGCCGAGGGCGTGAATCTCGCGCTGGAAGCGGGCAAGCGTCGCGGGATGCCGGGCCGCGTCGTCGAGAATGAGTTTGATGGCAACGGTTCGGCCGAGCTTCCAGTTGCGTGCGCGGAACACGCGCGCCATCCCGCCCTGCCCCAGCGGAGCCTGCAGGACGTAGGAACCGAGAAACAGGCTGTCAACTTCGCCGGCAAGGATGGTTTCGATCTGGAAAGGCGACAGCCAGCCACGCCAGGCCAGTTCCCGGGCCAGGATCAGCGGATCCTGACACAGCGGGAGCATGGCCTCGCTGAATTCCTCAAATTGTCCGGGTTCAAGGAGACGCTCATCGGCGAGCGCATCCACGAAGCCCGTGATTTCAACATCGATCATGATTGGAGAAACTAATTCCGGCTGCCCATCGTGCGAACAGGTGAAAGTATAGCGGTTAGCGCGGGTTTGACTCCACACTAAAACGTCAGGATTTAGCGTTCAAACGATCACTTTTGCCTGCACCGCAACAACGTTCACGCAGTGCATGAAATCAGGCCGGTTTGACTGCCCCGGTCAGCTCATTCTTCAACTCGTTGAGGACCTGCGCCGGTTCGAGATTGAAGAAGACGCGTCCCGTGGCATGCCACTCACCCCGCTGAAACTGCAGCACGGCCGTCCCCTGTCGCGGCAACGGCACAGCCAGGACGTCTTCCATGTCCGAGCCGGCGATGGCCTCGAAGCCGATGGTCGCGGGGACCAGGGCCATCATCGCCCGCCCTTTCCACTTCCACGCCAGGAGCGGTGGCTGCTCGAACACGCAACTGACCCAGCGCAGGCCGCGTGGCGTTCCGCCGAGTGCCGCTTTTTCCAATACCATCTTTTCAAGCCGTTCGTGCTGCAGCAGAAACGATTCCTTCGCACGTTCAAACAGGACCACTTTCCCGAGGTGGTACAGCCTGCGCCCGGCCAATATTGCCAGGACCACGCCCACTGGCACTACGATGTACCACCACGACATGTTCATGGTCGGCCTCTTCGCGGGGGATCAACGGGCGCATAAAACTGGAAGCGATGTTGCCGCAGCAGCATCAGGCCCAGTTCGAAGTGACGGCGCATTTCACCGCCGTAGTGCGGAAAGAACTCTTCGCGCAGTTCCTCATCACTCTGGCCCGAGCGCACTGCTTTTTCCCAGGCGTTGTAGCCTTCGCGGTGCGGCTCCCCTTCGTACCAGATGCCGGTCACCACGTTGAAAGGCAGCATCGCGGTCACGGCCAGCATCAGGAAGATCGGCACCCACTTCGCCTGTCGAGCACTGCCGTATAGCAGGTAGAGGAAGTAGACTACCGCGAGGGCCGGCCAGAGAATCCAGCCGTATCGGCACGACATACCCATGAAGCCGGGTTCGCCTTCGGGTGTGAGAAACACGCAGCGCCCCCAGCCGATGGCGAACGCCATTCCCAGCATCGATATGAAGAACAGCAGCAACCCGAAGATCCGCGGGCGATCGGCCATGCGTGTCGCCGTCAACCGCACCATCTTCAGCAGCAGTTCGAAACTGACGAAGCCGACAATCGCGCCGGAGACGGGCCACAACCCGGTCACGGCGGGGCCAAAGCCCATCGGCAGCGCCTGCAGCGCGCTGCGCATCGCCTGCCGAAGAACCTCGGGTATGGTATGCCAGACGTCGAGCGGGTGTTCGTGATGTTCGGGCCGATGAAACCCCTGCATGTAAAACCAGACATACAGCGGAATCAACAGCGACGCCCCCGCCAGACCCAGCACACGCGGATCGTTCCATCGCACGACCCCGGCACGCACGGCGGTGAACGCCAGCACGACGATCCAGAGCAGCATGAACGGCGCGAACGCCAGCCCCCCTGCCCCGCAACCGCACAGCAGCAGCGTGACCAGCCATGTCTGCCACGCACGGCGCAGCAGGTTGCCGCGATCAGTCGTCAGCACCAGCCTAAGCAGGATGCAGGCGAAGAGCAGGTTCATCATGAAGACGATCTGATAGCCCATTCGCAGGTTTTCCCAATGGCCGACGTTCATCAGCGACAGCGGAAAGAATGCGTCGGCCCAGTGCAGCCGGCCGCGCAGCCGTCGGGCGAGGTTCGTCATCAACAGCGAGGTACCGGCAACGCCGATCATGCTGACCCAGCAGCCGGCGCGGAAATCGCCCGCGATTTGCGTGATCGGCAACCAGACCAGCCGCGGCAGCGGGAAGCGGTGCTCGTTGTGGAGCTTCCACAGCCAGGGGATGACCGGTTCCTCGCCGGTGACGGCCGGAACGAACTCCCATTCATCGATGATCGGCCCGGAATGCGGATACCGCCAGACGAAAAAGATCATCTGCGCGAGCATGACTGCCCACAGGCCGTGGACGAGCCATCGGGTACGCCGGGCGTTGCGATCGGTGGCAGGGACGCTTGTCAACATCATGCGTTGCGGATACTCTAACCAGACGACGGATAACTCAAACGGATACTGCTGAGAAGGACGTTATAGCATGGTCGAGCGTCGCACCGAACTGAAACGGCGTTATCACCGCAAGAAAAAGGTCCGCAAGCTGAAGGACAAGCTGCCGACCGCCCAAGGCGCTGATCGCGAAAAGCTGCTGTACAAGATCCACGCGCTGAGCCCGTTCTGGACCGAGCCGGCGAAGTCGTGAATCACAGGGGGCTCACGCCCCCCGCTTGCCCAAAGCCATTTCCAGATCCTGCCAGAAGTCCGGATAAGTCTTCACCACGCATCCGGGGTTGCGGATGATGATCCCGGGTACTTTCAGGCCCAGCAGGGCCAGACTCATCGCCATGCGATGATCGTTGTACGTGTCCAGTTCCGCGCCGTGCATCGGCGCGGGCGTGATGCGCATGCCGTCCGCGAACTCTTCCACACCGACTCCCACCTTACGAAGTTCCGCTGCGATCGCGCCAATGCGGTCCGTCTCCTTGTGACGGATATGCGCGACGTTGCGAATCGTCGTCGGCCCCTGCGCGAAGCAGGCGACCACGGCCAGCGTCATCACCGTATCGCTGACGGCGTTCATGTCGACGTCGACGCCCGTGAGCGGTCCGCCATGAACCGTGATCCCGGCCGAGCAACTCTTCACCCGGCAACCCATCTGTTCGAGCAGGTTCACGAAGATGACATCGCCCTGCAGGCTGTCCATTCCCAGATCGCGGACTGTAATTTTGCCGCCGAGAATGGCCGGCAGCGCGAAGAAGTAGCTGGCCGCGCTGGCGTCCGGCTCAATGGCGTAGGTCGTCACGTCGTTCGCCAAACCGGCACCGACGGAGTATACACCCGGCTCCGGCAGTGTGATGGCCGCGCCCCAGTGTTCGAGCATCTTGAGCGTCATGGCGATGTACGGTTCGGAGACGAGTGGCCCCATCAGCCGCACGGTGATGCCGTCTCGCGTGAACGGGGCAATCATCAGCACCGCGCTCAGGAACTGACTGCTGATGTCGGCCCGCATCTCGATCGTGCCGCCCGCCAGACCGGATGACTCGACCACGACGGGCGGACACCCGTTGCCGAACTCCGCGACGGCATTGGCCCCGAGCGTTCGCAATGGCTCGAGCAAATCGCCGATCGGCCGTTCGCGCATGCGCGGGATGCCATCCAACCGGTATCTGCCGTCGCCAAGTGCGACCATCGCGGTCAGGAATCGCATCGAAGTTCCCGAATTCGCAACAAACAGCTCGGCTACCACCTCGGGAATCAACCGATGCGAATGAGCGCTGACGCTGACTTCGCACGTCGCCCAATTCTCTTCAACATGGAAGCCCAACTGCCGCAAACAGTGAATCATCACTTCCGTGTCTTCGCTCTTCAGCACACCCGTCAGCCGGCAGCCCCCGCCCGGTCGGGCCAGCGCCGCCAGCACCAGCGCCCTGTTGGTGATGCTTTTTGAGCCCGGCACGCTGACCTGACCGGAGACGGAGTTGGCCCGCGGATGTATTGGCAGTGTGTCGGGGTAGCGGTATGCGTTCATCAGGAAAGAATAGGAATCATCGCGGTCAACGGTCATGCCGAAGGCATGACCGCTATTGAGCGTCAGGATGAAAAAGCCAACGAGAGACGGCAGTTCTATCGCGGAGTACGCGTCTTGCGTGCTCGTTTGTTCGAGCACGCGAGACGCGTACTCCACGATGGTTGTCGCCACCGATTGGCATCGGTGGCTGAGGGTCATGCCGACCGCTAACCATTCGGCGCATGTTCAATCGCATACGTCACGCGCATCAGGAACAACCCCTTCGCGGGGGCCGTTGGCCCTGCTTCGCGGCGGTCGTCGGCTTTCACGATCTGTTCGACCTTTTCGACGGGCCAGTAGCCACGGCCCACGTTCATCAGTGTGCCGGCGATGGCCCGCACCATGTTGTACAGAAAGCCATCCGCCTCGACGTCCAGCCAGATATATTCGCCGACCCGGTTCACGCTCAGGTGCGTGATCGTGCGGATACTCGTCTGGCGGTTCGGCCAATCGGTCTCGAAGCTGTGGAAGTCATGCCGGCCGACAAGGCACTTCCCGGCCGCGGCCATCAGGCCCGCGTCCAACCGGTGCCGGCTGGGCGCGGCATAGCGATTCAGGAACACCGAACGCACCGGTGAATCGTGGATCACGTAGCGGTATAGCTTGCGGACAGCGTCCTTGTTCGCGTTGAAACTCCGGTCCATCTCGGCCGCATCGCGCACGGCAATGTCTTCCGGAAGATTCGAGTTCAGGGCCCGAACCATTGACTCGGGCGACAGCTTTGCCGACGTGTGGAAGTTGACCACCTGGCCCACCGCATGTACGCCGGCATCGGTTCGGCCACTGGCGTTGGCGATCACGCGGTCCCCGGTGATCTTCGCCA
>JBBQII010000266.1:0-5946 GCA_038324795.1 Gemmatales bacterium | reverse complement strand
ATGCGGAATGCGGAATGCGGAATTCGGAATTCGGAATTCGGAACGAGATGTACTTACTTCAGTTCTTTCATTCCGCATTCCACAGTCAGAACGCGATGTCCCTGTTCCGTCATTCTGCGCTCTGAATTCCGCATTCCGAATTCCACATTCCGCATTCCGCATTGGGATCTGGATTCACTTCTTCTTGAACACCACTTCCGGGTCAAAGTCCGCGTCGGTGAGACGCAGTTTGGTGGTCATGCGGTCGAAGCAGTAGTACTCGACCTCCTGGCCGGCGTGGTCATGGGTGATCACCAGAACCGGCAGATGGACGCTGGGTGAATCGGGGGCGGTGTCGAAGAAGATCACGCGCTTGCCGCCCTGGGGCAGCAGTTCCTCGGCCCCGGGCGGGATCGTTTCCTCGATGGCGTTCATCCTGGTGACGTACTCGGGCCGGGTGACCATGCCCAGGTGGCGCAGGCGCTGCCGCTGGTTCGGCTGGCGGGTGATGATGTCGAGCGTACTGCCGATCTGGCGGATGGCATCGTTCAGACCTGCTTCGCGGATGTCGTGGCGCGACTTGCCGCGCACCATCCGACTGTCCGGCGCGAAGGCCATCCGCAAGGGAGGCAGCGGCGCACTGTCCTGCCGGGTCGGCTGAATGTGCATCTTGCCGCCGTACTGGCCCTGGACGTAGACGACTTCGCGGCCCTGGCCTTCGGTGCCGATCCATTTCAGCCGCACGCTGTACGGTTCCTTGCGGAACATGAAGTGAATCACTTCCTGCGGTGTCGTCTTGCCGTTGATCGACTCCCGCCGGGTCAATCGGGCATCGAACGCATCAATCTTCGACCAGGCGGTCACGGCATTCAGGTGCTGCTGCCGCATCGATTCGAGGGCAGTGTCGCCGGCACGAGCATCGGGAATCGCGGTCTCGGTTGCACCGATTGTCTGCACGTTGTTGGCGGTTGGCCCGGCCTTCGCCAGTTCGAGCCCTGTCGCCGGCTCTTTGCGATGGGGCAACGCCATGTCGGAGGCACTGGGCGGTTTGGGAATCATCGATTGCTTATCGTCGAGCGGGTCGGGCAGACGCGCGGGCGACAGCGGCCGATCGGGAATCGCCAGCGGCTTGGGCGGTACCGCGGGGGTGCCCCGGCCGACGACGGGTGGAGGCGGCGGGTTCGGCTGCCGTTTGCCTGAACCGTGACAGCCGGCCGCGATCAATATGCATAGCGCCCAGAGGCGCGTTGAGGTCAGCTTCATTTCCGCATCCATGCGGGGAGGGGCGGCGACGACCCACTACGGGTCGTCGGCATGTGGGGCGGGACAATAGTGTCCCGCACGCATTTCCGCAAGAGCGATCTGCTGGGGGATCAGCGTGAGTCAGGGGAAATGTGTCGTCCGGATCGATCTGGCGAAAGTGGGCTTGCAAACGGCAGCAGTGAC
Source organism: Gemmatales bacterium (assembly GCA_038324795.1). Taxonomy (GTDB): domain Bacteria; phylum Planctomycetota; class Planctomycetia; order Gemmatales; family Gemmataceae; genus JAIOQJ01. Next base: position 4,521 of record JBBQII010000266.1, on the reverse strand, counting down.
TTTGTAGACTTTTCAAACTTGTCCATTCATCACCCCAGACAGGAGGTCAGGGGCATGCAGGCAGTAATTCTCTGTGGCGGTTTCGGCACGCGCATTCGTGACGTGGCCGACGATATTCCCAAACCGATGATCCCGATCGGCGAAATGCCGATTCTCTGGCACATCATGAAGGGCTACGCGCGGTTCGGCGTTCGCGATTTCGTGCTTTGCCTCGGCCAGCGCAGTTTCACGATTAAACGCTGGTTCAGGGACTATCACATGGCGAAATCGGATTACACGATCGATCTGTCTCGCCCCGATGAAGCCCAGTACCACGGCGATGAAGACATCGAAGACTGGCGAATCACTTTTGCAGAGACAGGCCTGAATTCGATGACCGGAGCCCGTGTCAAGCGAATCGAACAGTATATCGCCGGCGACACGTTCATGGTCACCTACGGTGATGGCGTCGCGGATGTCGACATCAACGACCTGCTCAAGTTTCACCATTCACACGGCAGGCTGGCGACCCTCACGTCGGTCCGTCAGCCGGGCCGGTTCGGCGAACTCGATCTCGTTGGTGACCGCGTGGCCGACTTCTCCGAGAAGCCGCTGGTCGCATCGGGCTGGATCAACGGCGGCTTCTTTGTCTTCGATCGCGCGGTGTTCGATCGGCTCGACAGTTCGCCGGGACTGATCCTCGAGCGCGAACCGCTGAAGCAACTGGCGGCCGACGGGGAACTGATGGCCTACCGGCACGACGGCTTCTGGCACCCGATGGACAGCAGCCGGGACTACAAACATCTGAACGACCTGTACGATAACTGCGATGCACCATGGATGACCTGGGATGCGCAGCTGCAGCCGGAACGACAGGCTGCCTGATTCAAGGATGATCGCAAGGAGCGGTGTTCACGGATGAATGATTTCTGGCAGGATCGACGCGTACTCGTCACCGGTTGTACCGGCCTGGTCGGCGCGTGGACTGTGCGTGCCCTCCTCGAAGGCGGGGCGCATGTGGTCGGCCTGGTGCGCGATCAGGTAGCCGGGTCGGAACTGACCCGCGGCGGCTTGTTCGATCGCATTGATGTGGTTCATGGTCCGCTCGAAGATGAACGCCTGCTGGAACGCGCGTTCAACGAGTACGAAATCCGGACAGTCTTCCATCTCGCCGCCCAGACCATCGTCGGCACGGCTCTGCGCAGCCCGCTCTCGACCTTCGAAAGCAATATCAAGGGAACCTGGTGCCTGCTTGAAGCGGCGCGGCGCTGCCCGAAACCACCCGATGTCGTCGTGGCATCTTCGGACAAAGCCTACGGCGACCAGAAGCAACTGCCCTACACCGAAGATGCTCCGCTGCTGGGCCGGCACCCCTATGACGTCAGCAAAGCCTGCAGCGACATGCTGGCGGCCACCTACGCAGCCACTTATAAGCTGCCGGTGTGCGTGACTCGCTGCGGCAACTTCTACGGTGGCGGTGACCTCAACTGGAACCGCCTGATCCCCGGCACCATCCGTTCCATCATCCGCGGGCAACGCCCGGTCTTGCGGTCCGACGGCACCCTGATCCGCGACTACTTCTACGTGAAAGACGGAGCCCGCGCCTACCTGCACCTGGCGGAACAACTGAGCCGTCGGCCGGACCTGGCGGGCGAGGCGTTCAACTTCTCGAACGAGTTGCAGATCACTGCGCTGGAGATGACCGAACGGTTATTGCAGTTGATGGGCTCGCCCCTGCGGCCGGACATCCGCAACGAGGCGAGGCACGAAATCCCGCACCAGTACCTGTCGGCCGCGAAAGCCCGGACGATGCTCGGCTGGTCGCCGAGCTGGTCGCTGGATGGCGCACTGGTGGAGACGGTGGCCTGGTATGACGAGTTTCTGAAAGCGAACACGATTCACCTAATTGCAGCATGAGGTGACAACAAAGATGCCGGAACGTGTACTGATCACAGGTGGCAGCGGTTTTGTCGGGGCGTGCCTTGCGCGCGACCTGATCGCGGCCGGGCACAACGTGCACCTGATTCTGCGCCCTGAGGCGAAGCATTGGCGACTGCAGGACCTGGAAGGCCGTTACACTCCGCACTGGGCCGACCTGCGCGACGCGGAGTTGGTCCGCAAAGCGGTGGCCGCGGCCCGGCCGGACGCGATTTATCACCTGGCTGCGCACGGGGCCTACCCGTCGCAGAAAGGCCGGGTCGAAATCTTCGAGACCAACCAGCAGGGGACGACGAACCTTCTGGAATCAGCCCGGCAGCGCGACTACCGGGCGTTCGTCTATACCGGAAGTTCATCGGAATACGGCCACAAGAAAGGGCCGATGCATGAACGTGACGTTCTGGAACCGCGGACTGACTACGCCATCAGCAAGGCGGCAGCATCGCACTTGTGCCTGGCGGAAGCGATGACCGGCCGATCGGTGAACGCGGTGCGGATCTTCGCAGCGTATGGGCCATGGGAAGAGCCAAGCCGGCTGGTGCCGTATGTGATGGGCTGCTGCCAACGCGGTGAAAATCCGCGAGTGACGTCCGGTTCCCAGCCGCGGGATTTCATCGCCGTGCAGGATGTCGTTGACCTGCTGCAGGTCGCCGCCCGCGACCCCTCGCTGAAAGGCCGGGTGCTGCATGCCGGCACCGGCGTGCAGTCGCGGGTGAAGGACATGATTGAAGCCATCATCGCCGTGGTGGGCAACCCGGTAAGAGCTCAATACGGCACGGCGAAATTGCATCAGGAAGAGCCGGAAACGTGGGTCGCCAGCATTGAGGAGACTCGAGCGCTCTCCGGCTGGCAGCCGCGCTTCGACCTCTTGAGCGGTGTCCGAGCGATGTGGGACTGGCACCGTGACCGCAGCGACATCCACGTCACCATCGGCGAGAGGTACCGAATTGTCAACCCGCTGCTGAGTCGCGCGGGATAAGACTGGCGGGTCGCGCTTCGCTCGACCCGCCATGCCCTGGTAATGGCTGAAAACAGGTGGGTTGCGCTTCACCCACCCTACAAAAGGAAAGACAAGGATGCCTTCCCAAGACTTGAACGTGTTTATGATCTCGGCCATGTACGAGAACGGCGGCAATACGACGCATCGGATGCTCGACGGCCACCCGGAGATGCTGGCGTACCCGTTCGAGTCGCAGGTCGGCACGAGCGTGGTCAACGACTACCTGACCAGCTACGTGCCGTTCCGCTACCGCTGGCCCGAGTTCCCGATGAACGGCGATGTCGGCAACGACTACGAACTGTTCTTCGACGAAGAAATGAAGGCGTTCCTGCGGGTTCCCGAACGAAGCAAGTTCAAGAATGCCGACCTGCGGATCGATGAAACCGAGCGCAAGAAGCTGTTCATCGAAGCGATGCAGGGCAGGCCGCGCACGCGGGCCAACCTGGTGCATGCCTTCTTCAAGTGCACCTTCGACAGCTGGAAGAACTGCAACCGCACGGGCCTTGAGAAGGCCTACCTGGGCTACAACCCGGTGCAGGTCCTCGACACGGAAAAGATCCTGCACGACTTCCCGAACGGGCACGTGATCCACGTCGTCCGCAACCCGTACTCGGGCTACTCGGATACGAAGAAGCGGCCGTACCCCATCTCGCTCGAGCGCTACACCTGGACCTGGAGCTACTGCCAGCACCTGGCGCTGACGTATGCCGAGCGCTACCCGCAGAACTTCCACATCGTGCGCTTCGAGGATATCGTCGGCAACACCGAAGCGACGATGCGCGGCCTGTGCGCCAACCTGGGACTGAGCTACAGCACGACCTGCCTGTACCCCTCGTGGAACGGGCAGAAACTCGAACAGGTCTACCCGTGGGGCACGATCCGCATCCCGACGCCCGCGGTCAACGTCGCCACCATGAACCAGTTGAGCGATGCCGAGAAGTCCCACATCAAGTCGCTGTCGATCGTGATGCAGCGGCAGCTCGGTTACGAGAAGTTCTGGATGGGCGAAGCCGCCCGGATCGCGGCGTGACCGAACCGTTCGATCTCCGGTTGCTCGATGGGTGTCAGGATCAACGGCAGCAGAGCTTCCACGTGAAGACCGATCTGCCGTTGCCTGACGCGGCACTGCGCGCCTCGGGGATCGCCATCGACGAAACGCAACTGCAGCACGATTGCGGTCGGGTCTTGGGTGGCCCGGTCACCATCGCACCGCTCGGCACGGCGGGCACGTTCCATCGCCTGTGGCGCATCGCCGGTCGGCCGCTGCTGTGTCGGGCCGGGACGCTGGCGGCCGGGTGCCACGACGGGGCGATGCTTCTCGACCGTGCGATCCACGAGCGCCTGCCGGCCATCACGCCGGGGATATCTGCGATCCGCTTCGGCCAACCGGATTTCATGATCGTCAGCGAAGCGGCGGGGCAGCCGATGCTAAACTTCGACGACGATGACGCACGAATGCTGCCGCTGCTGGAAGCCCAGGGCCGGGCGCTGGCGCGTGTGCACCGCATCCGTGTCGACGGGGGTTTTGGCCTGCTTGATGTACGTCAGGCGGCCGACGGTAAGCTGGTTGGCAGCCAGGCGACGTGGGATGCCTACCTGCGGTT
>JBBQII010000265.1:0-5972 GCA_038324795.1 Gemmatales bacterium | reverse complement strand
GTTTCTTGCGCTCTGTTCGTTTTTTATTTGGGGGTGTTGGCGCGGGGGTGGTTGTTGGTGTGGTGCGGCTGCCGCCCGTCTTCCGGGCCGCTCTTCGCCTACAGACACGCCGGGGCTGGCCTCAATGCACCATCAGGAAATCCTTGCTGTTAAGCAGGGCCCACATCAGGTCCTGCAGGGCGGCAACTTTGTCGCCGCCGGCGAGGAAGTCGATGCCGACTTTCTTTTCGCTCTCGGTCGGGTTCCGGGCCAGCGACCAGAGATAGATTTCCGTCACCAGTTGTTCGTCGGTCATCTTCTGCTTCGTCAGCAGGCCGGGGCGGGCCTGGGGGTTCTGCACACGTGTCAGGATACTTTTGCCGTTGATGAAGTGCAACGCCTGCAGCATGTTGCTGCCGTTGTCGCGTTCGCACTCGCAGGCATCCATGCGCTGCGGCTTGCCGAACAGTTTGAGGAAGGCGTTGTCGACATTGCCATCAGGCAACTGGGCGGCCCGAAAGTCGCTTGGGATGCCGCTGAACGGCTCGGGCAGGCCGGTCGCCTGAACCAGCGAATCGAGCAGCGCCTCGGCCGGAACACGGCGCGGGATCGAGTGCGAGAAATTCTGTTCATCGAACTTGTTCGACTCATTCTCGATGCTCGTTCGCTGGTACGTCTGCGAACTGGCGATGCGTTTCATCAGGTGCCGCATGTCGAACTTGTGTTCGATGAAGTCGGCCGTCAGCGCGTCCAGCAGCGCGGGGTTGATCGGTGGGTTCGTACTTCTGATGTCGTCGACCGGGTCGATGATGCCGCGGTGGAAGAAGTAGCTCCAGGTGCGGTTGACGATGCCGCGTGCGAAGAACGGGTTCTTCGGCGACGTCAGCCATGCGGCATAAGCGAGGCGACGATCGGTGTTGGGCGTCAGCGTCGGTTCGTCGCCACCCAGGAAGCGCGGCGGCTGGGACTTGCCGCTGCGCGGGTTCAGCGCGTTGCCGGCCGTGGGGTTCACGAGCAGCATCTTCACGTTCTGGGCAGCCGTCGCGCGCGGGTCGGGCCGCATGGCGACCTGGTTGAAGAATGAGGCGAGCCCGTAGTAGTCCGCCTGGGTCCAGTTCTCCATCGGGTGGCTGTGGCAGCGGGCACAGAGCATGCGCACACCGCAGAAGACCTGCGTGACGCGTTCGACCGTGTCATTCACATCCTTCGATGCGGCGAAGAAGACCGCGGCCGGGTCATCGGCGGGACTGCCGCGCGCGGTCAGGATCCTGCGAGTGAATTCGTCCATCGGCATGTTCGATGCGATCGCCCCGCGCAGGAACTCGCGGAACTGGTAGACCGAGCCGATGCCCGCCGTGTTCCGGGAATTCTGCAACAAGTCGCCCCACTTCAGCGACCAGTGATCGACATACTCGGGCCGTTCGAACAGACTGTCGATCAGCTTCATGCGTTTGTCGGGTGACTTGTCCGCGAGGAATGCACGAATCTCGTCCGGTTTGGGCTGCACGCCGATCACGTCGAGACAGACACGCCGCAAGAATTCCTCATCCTTGGCCACCGGTGAAGGAACGATCTTCAGGCGGTTCAGTTTCTCGATCACGTGCCGATCGACCATGCTGTCGGCCGGAACCGGCGCAGATGTAAACGCCCCTTCGCTCTTCAGCACGGTGATGCCGGTGGCCGCGAAGACGCGCTCGAAGCGGCCGACGACGACTGTTTCACCGAGTTCCGCGGCCGTGACGACGCCTGCACTGTCGATGTCCGCGAATTGCGTATTGTTCACGCTCAGCACGGCGAATGGCGTCACATCGCGGCGAGTGCCATCGCTGTACTCAGCGAGCATCTGCACCCGGTGCTTCTGGCCCGGGCGCAGCACGAGCTTGTCCGGCACCAGGGTGACGCGGACCACTTCGCGTGTGTCCTTCAGGTCCTGCGGGGCGCGCTCACGGATCCAGCGCAGCAGGATGTCGTCGGCCAGCGAGCCGCGGGCCAGTCTCGCGCCACCTTCATGGGCGATTTCGCTGCGGGCTTTCTGGATCAGCATGCTCTTGGATGCATCCTGGAAGTTTAATCGCCGGGACGAGAACTCGCGAAAGATCGACAGGTAGTCGGCATCGGCATCCTGGCCGCGCAGGCTGAGTTTGAAACCGTTCTTGCCCAGCGAATAGCCGTGACAGGCCCCCTGGTTGCAGCCGTTGCGCGTCAGCATCGGCATCACTTCATGGCGGAAACTGATGGCCGGGTCGCGCTCGGGCATCTTCACGGCGACGTCAATGGTGCGCGTCTCGCCGCCGAGCTTCACGGTCACTTTGGTCGTTCCGTCGGCCAGCGGTTTGAGTCGGCCGTTCTCGTCGATGGTGACAATCGTCGGATCGGCGGGAGTCAGCACGGCATCCGCGCGACGGTCGATGCTGTACCCGGCCTTGTCGGTCTCCATCACCTGCACCGATTGCAGGTGGCGCGGATGACGCAGTTCAACCGCGGACGGGGAAACTTCGAACGCGGAGGCGGTGAAGGAGCCGGCCAGCAGGGCGGCGATCAAAAGGAGGGATCGTGGAAATAGCATTAAACATGCCTCGTTGGAAATTTGAATCATCTGTAAAAATGATCCAGCGAGTCAATCAAATCGATGCGGTAATTATCGTGGAGCACGCGTCTCGCGTTTTCGTTGATTCAAGCACGCGGGACGCGTGCTCCACGGTAAAGCCGGCCACATCGACAGGTTTTCGCATTCTGATGATCAGTAACAAATCTACTTCTTCGTCGCCTGTACCGCGCGCAGCGGCAGTTCGATCTCGCGCGAGCGCACGCGCTGCTGGGGAAGCTTGGCATCGGGCAGGATCGAGCCGCTTAATTTGACGCCCTTCAGGTTGCCGGGGGGCGTGGCGGGCGGGAATGTCAGCTTCACCTTGAACGCCTTGTCGGCGGCCTTCACGGTCAATGGCTCCAGCCGTGCCCCGGTCGGCAATCCCGTGATGGCGAACAGCACGTCGCCGGCCATCGGGTCGATGCGTTCGATGCTGCCCGCGATCTCGATCGTGCCGCCCGGTTTCACTTCAACGGGCTTGTCGCTGTCGAGCCTGATCGCGATCGGCAGTTTCACCGGCAACTGACGGACATCGGTGTACGCGGTCGCCAGCACGGTTTTCTTGTCCGCCGCCAGTGCCTCGGCCTTCACGCAGAAGTCGTAGCTGTCGTTCGACAGGTCGCCGGGGATCAGGGCGACGACTTCGCCTTCGGTGGCCGTGGCCGGCAGTTCGATCGCCTTCTCCATGCGCAGCGATCGGTTGACGTCGATCTGTGCGGTGTTTCCCTGAAACTTCGGCCCCTGCGAGGTGATCAGTGTCAGCTTCACCGAAGTCGGCTTGCCGATGTTCTTCAGCGTCACGGGCAGCGCGAGCTTGCGGGCAGGCAGCAGGAAATCATCGGCTTTTCCCGGCTTCCAGGCGATCTCGAACGATTCGGGAACAGCTGTCGGCCCGGCGATCGCCAACTCGGTCGCCAGCCACGGTTGCAGGCGTTCCATCGGGTGGTTCTTCTGTACGACGATGGCCGAAAGGCCGCCCTCTCCTTCGCCGAGAATTCGAATCAGCGACAAGTCGATCGGCTTGCCGTTGCCGGTCAGCGTCACCAGCGTGCCGTCCGCGCCGCCGGGAATCGTCAGCCCCGCGGCCTTCACGCCATCGGGCAGGCCAAGCAGTTTCAGCGTGATCGGTCCATCGTACCCTTTTCGTTCGGCGAGGATCGGCAGCACGGTTCGGCCGTTCAGGAAGACGCGGGCCGTGGTCGTCGTCAGTTCGAAGTCGCCGCGCGACGCGCCGGCCGTCAACGGTGTGATGATGACGCGATAAATCCCCTTCGGATTGCCCCTGCCCTGCGTGTCCGCGATGGCCAGCACCAGCGCGGTGACTTTGTCGGGCACCGCGTACTCGACGAGCGGGTCGAGCGACCCCGGGCCGTCTTCCACGCGCTGCAAGTCGGTCCCCGCTTCATTGCGGATGATCAGCGACGGGTCGGCTGGTGAGCCAAGCCGCTCGGCCATGACTTCGATGCGCCATTTGCTGCCGGGCGTGACCGGCAGGAGATAGCGATCTTCTTCAAACGCGGCACTCAGCCGACCGGAGACACTCACAGCCGCAGCGGGCAATTCCTGCGGCAGCTTGGCTTCCGCCTGTTCGACGACTTCCATGCCATTCGACAATTCCGCGACCGGGCGCGGGCCGCTCCAGTTGCCGTCGGCAGGCCAATCAGTCGACGACCAGCGGCCGGGATTGCCGCCGGGTAACTTCACGGCGGTCGAGCGATTGCCGATCAACTCGACCGATTTCGTCGCGGTTGTAATCACGGGCGGGAAGGTACGATCAACGTAGTCCCATTGGCCGACACGCAGCCGGAAGTAACCGGGAGCCGGGGCCGCGTACTCGGCATCGTGCAGTGTGATGCGGTAGCTGCCGTCTTCGGGCAGGGTTGCTTCGAGACGGGTGTCGCCCTGCAAGAGGGGGACGCCCCAACTCCAACTCACCTGCAGATTGCGCGGGCCGATCAGGTGCAGCACCGGTCGCAGCTTGCTGCCCAGCCGCTGGGCCTCGACTTCAAGCATCAGCTTCTGGCCGGCCTTGCCGGTGACGGTCGTTTCGAGCGGTTTGCTACCGGCTAGCGTGCCGTGCAGCGCGATCGGCAACGCGTCGATCTTCGGTGCGAACGGCACCTGCGGCAGGCGATCGACGGCGACGACGACGGGTGCCGTGAAGCCGCCATCGGTGACGAGGCGCAGGTGGTAGTAGCCGGGGATGACATCATTGCCGAGGGCAACGTCGAAGGTAGCCTGCTTGTCGGTCGCGGGGGCTTTGAGCGTAGCCTTCGCGGGAAACGGCAGATGCAGTTTCGGCTCTTTGCCGAGACCATCGCCATCGAGGGTCAGTGTGGTCGTGCCACCAACTTGCAGGCCGCGAACGGTGAGGGCGCGGATCTCGGGTTCGGCGGCAGCGGCGCGCGTCGCCGCAACGACAACAAGCAGCGACACAACTCGGATAGTGATAGTCATCTTCAATCCCCGACGTTCGGAAACCCTCACGTCGGGGCTTATTGCGGTTTATCGACAGTGATCAAGTAAACAACTTCCCGATCGGTTCCGCGTCGACGAGGCGCACGGGGCGGTCGCCGGGGCCGGGCATCATGGTCGTATCAAGGTCGATACCCATCGCTTTGTAGATCGACGCGATCATTTGCGGCGGTTCCACCGGGGAGTCGTTGGGTCGGGAACCAATCTTGTCGGTCGAGCCGATCACCTGACCGCCCCTGATTCGGCCGCCGGCGAGGAAGTTCGTCCAGGCGCTCGGGTAGTGGTCGCGGCCGCCCTTGGCGTTAATTCGCGGCGTACGGCCGAACTCGCTGACCACCGCCACGACGGTATTGTCGAGCAGGCCCCGCTGGTCCAGATCTTCCAGCAGCGCGGTGTAGGCCCAGTCGAACTGCGGACAGAGATGGCGCTCGTAGTCGAGGTACGAGTTGTTCAGGCTGCCGCCGTCGGCATGCATGTCCCAGCAGGATTGGCCGAAGACGGTGTCGAAGTGATTGACGGTCACATAGCGTACCCCCGCTTCGATCAGCCGGCGGGCCATCAGGCAGCTTTGCCCGAAGGTGTTGCGTCCGTAGCGGTCGCGCTGTTCGACCTTCTCCGAATCAAGATCGAACGCCCGCTTGGCCTCCGAAGAAGTCAGCAGCCGGAAGGCGCGTTCGTACGAGGCGTCGTGCATTTGTGTGCTGAGCGACTCGGTACGGCGCTGTAGTTCGTCAACCTGTTCCAGCAACCTCTTGCGGGCATCGAGCCGGCTGGCCGATTCGCCCTTGGGCACTTCGAGATCGACGACTTTGAAGTTGGGCAGCGCCGGGTCGGAGTTCAGGAAGAACGGTTCATGCGCACTGCCAAGGTGCCCGGCGGTCTGGCCGTGCAGCGGGCCGGCCCCGGTGTTGCCGATCGGCCCGGGGAGGAT
>JBBQII010000264.1:0-5978 GCA_038324795.1 Gemmatales bacterium | reverse complement strand
TGTTCTTCGCGCCGCTGCGGCAAGCGGTGGCCGAACGAGTATTTCAACCATTCTCCGGGCTGACGACGATCGTTCCCGCGGCACTCGGCGAGGCGGTCGTTGTTCACGGAGCATTGGCACTGGCACGCGGGGAGGGCGCATGCGCATCAAAATCTGCGGAGTGACGACCCCCGACGATGTTGTCATGTGTGCCGATGTCGGGGCTGATGCCATCGGCATCAACTTCCATCCCGGTTCACCGCGGTACGTTGATCCGCGGCAGGCGATGCCGCTGGTCCGCGCGATGCCGCCGCTGATGGCCAGCATTGGCGTCTTCGTCGGCATACCGCTGCGGCAAGCCTGCGCGATCGCGTTTCAGCTTGGCCTGCGCGGCGTGCAGTGGCATGGCGAGCAGCACGAAACGGGCGATACATTTCCGTTTTCATACATCCCGGCATTCCGCATCCGCGATGCAGCGAGCCTTGAGGGCATCAACGAGTTTCTCGCGCGTTGCCCGCAGCCGCCCGGCGCCGTGCTGGTCGACTCGTACGTGGACGGCGTCGAAGGCGGCACCGGCAAAACGGCTCCCTGGCATCTGCTGACGGACTATCGGCCAGTGGTCCCGCTAATCCTGGCCGGCGGCCTGAAACCTGAGAATGTCGCCGAAGCCATTCAGCAGGTGCACCCGTGGGCCGTCGATGTCGCCAGCGGCGTCGAGTCGTCGCCCGGACGGAAGGATGCATCGAAGGTGCGTGACTTCGTTGCGGCGGCGAAGGCTGCTGCCTCGTAGTGTACAGGGCCTCGTGTGCACGAATCTGCATGCCGTTCGAAGCAAAACGTGCACACGAGGACGTGTACACTACGTCGGTGCGGGCGGTGCGCTGAAACTTTCCGCCTGTTTCCGGAGAATGTATCGTAGCCCCCTCATCCGCCTCCGGAGGATTCGCGATGCGCTACCGCATGACGTTCTTCACGCTCCTACTCTGTCCGCTGCTCTCGTTCGCGGCCCCGCTGCCCAAGGATCCCCCCAAGGGGATGCCTCAATTGGTCGTGCAGATCAAATCGATCGATGAGATCCTCGGCGACACGAAGCATGTACTGGGGAAGTTGCCGCAAGATGCCAACGTGCCGAGCTACGACATGGTCGAACAGGCCGGCAATATGTTCCTGCCCGGCTGGCGTGAAGCGATTGATGCGAGCAAACCGCTGGGTGGCTACGTCGCCGTGCAAAACGATATCGAATCAAGCAAGCCGGTCCTGATGGTGCCGGTGAAAGAGAAAGATGCCTTTCTGGAGTTCATGAAGTTTTACTTCAACGACCTGGCCGAGACGGAGGATGCCGGAATTCATTCCGGCACGACGAAGTTCATCTTCAGCACCGTCAAAATCCATTTCAGGCTCGCCAATGATTACGCTTACATCACATTTCAGGGACCGGCCCCCCTTCAGGATGCCACGAAGTTGGCCAAGCCGGGCGACCTGTTTCTGAAGGATGAGACGGCTCTTGTCGCACTGCGGTTGTACCTCAATGGCGTTCCCGACGAGACCAAAAAGATCGTCCGCGAGTTCTTCGACAAGATCGGTGATGGCGGCGGACTCGGCTGGATGGAACTGCTGCTGATGGGCCTGGTCGGCGCGACCGATCCCATCGATTTCGGCAAGCGCATGCGGCAATTCGTTGATGAAGCCAAGTGGGCATCACTCCGCCTGGACTTCGACCGCAAGACAGACCAGATGTCACTCCAGTTCAATGTCGTTCCGCGTGCGGACACGCCGCTGAGCAAGGAAGTGGCCGCGTTCAAACCGCTGCAGAGCCAAATGGCGGGACTTCTCGACGGCGACACCGCAGCGGGCATGCTGCTCGCGCACGGTAACTTCGGCGGCCTGAAACTGGAGGAGCAGATCGTCGACAGGCTGCTGTCCGATGCGCTCAACATGGCCGACCTGGACGGCGATGAAAGCCGGCGCAAGTTGCTGACCAGGGCGCTGGTCAACTCACTGAAGGTTAACGAGGCTGACGTGGCTGTAGCCCTCAAGTGCGATGCCGGCAAAGAGACATACACCGCCGTGGTGGCCGCGAAGCTGAACCAGCCGAAGCTGCTGTCGCTGGCGATGATCGCCTACGTCGCAAAGCTGCCGAAGGAGAAGCGAGACCAATTCACGCTGAATGCGGAGAAACTCGAGGACGGCACACAAGTGCATCGGCTGACATTGCCGAATCTCAACGAACCTGCGAACAAAGTGTTCGGCAAGCATGAGCTGTTCTTCTACGAAAAGAACGACCGCTTCTATGCCGCGTTGGGCGGCGAGGCGATCAAACGCCTCAACGAAAGTACGAAGCTGAAACCGCGTGAAGGGCCGCAGTTACTTGTGCAGGTCGACCCGTCCCGGTTGATTCCGCTGATCAAAGCGGCCGACAACGACGACATCGCCCGCGCATGGGGCAAAGCGTTCCCGAAGAGCCGGAGCTTCCGGCCGATCGAAGGACGCGTGACGGGTGGAACGACATTGCGTGTCTCGTACTCCGCCGATTTCGTTGATTGGATGCGGTTGGTCTTCATGGGGCGATAGAACAACGGAAAGCCGTACCCTGTTCCATCGAAGGTATCCTCATGGCTGCATTCCCCGAGTTGATCACCGAGGCGCAGGCATCCGAGGAACGATTCCTGCGGCAGATCTTCGTCCGCGATCAGATGGCCGAGTGGTCTAAGAACCCGCTGCTGATGGCCCGCGCGGAAGGGGTTCACTACTGGGACCATGCGGGCCGGCGCTACCTCGACGCGCTGTCGGGCATTTACACCGTCTCGGTCGGTCACGGCAACACGCGCGTCATCGACGCCATGACCGAGCAGCTTCGCAAGCTGCACTTCTCGCCACCGATGCACGGGACCAACCCCGTGGCCGTGCAACTGGCGAACCTGATTGCCGAACTGTCCCCCGGCGACTTGAATACAGTGAAGTTCGAATCGGCGGGGTCGGAAGTCACCGAAGCCGCGATCAAGATCGCGCGACAGTACCACAAGCTCACTGGGAACCCGGGCCGCTACAAGATCATCAGCCGTTACATGTCGTGGCACGGCTCGACACTCGGTTCGCTGTCCGCGTCGGGGCTCAAGAGTCGGCGGACCGTGAATGAGCCGTTGGCCCCCGGCTTCCTGCATGTCTTTCCGCCGACCTGCTACCGCTGCCCGTTCGGGAAGAGCTACCCCGATTGCGGAATCACCTGTGCCACCATCGTCAACGACGTCATCGAGATGGAAGACCCGTCGACCGTGGCGGCCATCATGGTCGAGCCGATCGGCCACACCGGCGGTATCATCGATCCGCCGGCGGAGTACCTGCCGATCCTGCGCGAAGTCTGTGATCGGCACGGCATTCTGCTAATCTTCGACGAGATCATCACCGGCATGGGCCGGACGGGGCAATTGTTCGCGGCGGAAACGTTTGGCGTCATTCCTGATGTGATCTGCACCGCGAAAGGCCTCAGTGGAGGCTTCACTCCCTTGTCGGCCATGATCGTCCGTCAGCCGATTGCCGATGTGTTCTGGGGGCCGATCGCGCAGAACCCGGGTTTCGTCGAAGGGCACACCTTCGAAGGCAACCCGGTGTCGTGTGCGGCGGGCATCGCCGTACTGCGCGAGATCGTCGAGCGTGACCTGTGCGCCAATGCCCGCCATCAGGGGCAGCGGTTGCGTGCCGGCTTTGCTGCCATCGGCGCGAAGTATGGCATCGTCGGCGACCTGCGCGGCAAAGGGCTGCTGCAGGGGATGGAGTTTGTGCGCGACATCCGGACGAAGGAACGCTTCCCCGCCGATCCGGGCATCGGCGTGCGCATCGGCCGGCGGGCACTCGCGAACGGCTTGCTGTGCCGTTTCGACCCGCACTGGCTCGCCTTCGGGCCGGCCTTGTGCGTTACCGACGAACAACTTGACGAAATGCTCGCCCTGCTCGACCGATCCATCGGCGAAGTGCTCGATTCCGATAAACTGTAGCCGCGAACCGTCACTGTATTTCGAGGAATTCCCGTGGTTGAACTTGCCTCCCTGTGGCTGCCGATTCTGATCACCGGCTTCGCGCTGTTCTTCGCCAGTTTCGTGGCATGGATGGTGCTGCAACTTCACAAGAACGACTGGAACAAAGTGCCGAACGAAGTTGGCTTCATGGATGATGTACGCAAGCACAACCTGCCGCCCGGCAACTACATGTTCCCGATGGCAGGCGACGCGAAAGAACAGCAGAGCCCCGAGTTTCAGCAGAAGTTCCAGAAGGGCCCCGCCGGTACAATGTCGATTTATCCACCCGCGAGCATGGGCAAAAACCTGGGGCTGACGTTCCTGTACTTTCTGGCGACGGCCGCCTGCCTGGCGTACCTTGCCACACTGGCGCTGCCGACGGGTGCGGGCTTTCTGCCAGTATTCCGCTTCGTCGCCACCGCAGCATTGATGGTGTACCTCAGCGCGATGATTCCGCAGTCGATCTGGTTCAAGAATCGCATCGTCGGCCATGTCATCGAATCGGTCGCCTTCGCCATCATCGCCGGGGCGATCTTCGCCGGGTTCTGGCCCGCATCATGACACGCTACGACTTGGCTGTAATCGGCGGCGGCATTGTCGGTTTGGCGACCGCGTACCAGTTCGTGAAACGCTGCCCCGGTCGAAGCGTCGTACTCCTTGAAAAAGAGGCCGCCCTGGCATTGCACCAGACGGGGCGTAACTCCGGCGTGCTGCATTCGGGCATCTACTATAAGCCCGGTTCGTTGAAGGCAGTCAACTGCCGGGCCGGCAAGCTCGCGATGGAGGCGTTCTGCCGTGATGAAGGAATCGACCACGACATCTGCGGCAAGGTTGTCGTCGCTGTCGATGCCGCCGACCTCCCTGCCCTGCACCGCATCCATGAACGCGGCATTGCCAACGGTGTCAATTGCCGGCTGATCAACCGAAATGAACTGCTCGAACTGGAGCCTCACGTCGCTGGAATCTCGGCCCTTCACGTTCCCGAAACCGGCATCGTCAACTATCGGCAGGTGTGCGAACGGCTGGGGCAGCGGTTGCGTGAAGCCGGTGGCGAGATCGTGTTCAATGCCCGCGTCACCGGCATCGCGCGTCGGCCGGATGCGGTCACACTGAGCACCACCACGGGGGACTTTGAAGTACCGCGAATCGTCAATTGCGCGGGTCTGCATTCGGACCGCGTGGCCCGGCTGAGCGGTCGGGAACCGGGGGCACTGATCGTACCGTTCCGGGGCGAGTACTTCGCGCTGCTGCCGCACGCACAGCATCTGTGCCGCAACCTGATCTACCCGACGCCCGATCCGAAGTTCCCGTTTCTGGGCGTGCACTTCACACGGATGATCGAGGGCGGCGTCGAATGTGGGCCGAACGCCGTGCTGGCCTTCGGGCGCGAGGCCTACACCCTGTTCAGCGGCAACGCTCGAGACTTGCTCGAAACGTTAAGCTACCGCGGCTTCCTGCGGATGGCTCGCCGGCATTGGCGAATGGGTCTGGGCGAACTGTGGCGCTCGCTGTGCAAGACCGCGTTCGTGCGTGCCCTGCAGCGATTGCTGCCCGAGATTCAGGCTGACGATCTGGAACCCGCCCCGGCCGGCATCCGCGCCCAGGCCGTGACCGCCGAAGGCGAACTGGTGGATGACTTTCTGATTCTCGAGGACGATCGCGTGATCAATGTCTGCAACGCCCCATCGCCCGCGGCAACGGCTTCACTGCAGATTGGTTCAACGATTGTTGATCGGATAACGAAGTAGCAGAAGCCGCTAGGGCTGCTGCTCGACCGCGCACGGCAAGGCACCCGCGGGGTGGCCAATGGCGCGGTAAAGGCGGAACTGGGCCCGGTTGTAGTCGGCCACGGCGGAGTAGTAATCGCTGTTGGCCTGCGCCAGCGCCTGTAACGCGGCCACGGCTTCCTGCGGGCGGACGACCAGAATCAGCACGTTGCCCAGTCGCCGGGTTTGCGACAGGCCTTCCATGTTTTTCTGCAGGGAA
>JBBQII010000263.1:0-5979 GCA_038324795.1 Gemmatales bacterium | reverse complement strand
ATGCATGAATCCTGCCACCGGAGGCCGGGGGAACACTGACGCTCGGGGCAGTCTGCCAGAATGCGAGAAATTTGCCTAGGCGGATTTGACGGGCGAGCGGGATCGGACGACATGTTCCGTTTGCAGCATCAGTAAAGGTGGCACACTTCCGCCATGTTGACTGAGACCCCGGTGCCGTATCAGGGAACAATCGGCACTTCCCGCGACCGCTTGCCGGTCAGTTTTGCCCGGCCCAGAATCGAGTAGACCGGGCCGGAACGGTGCAGTTCGCTGCTCATCACCAGCACTTCGTCGATCAATGTCGCACCGGCCGACCAGCCGGCATGTTCTGCGAGAGCTTCGGTCCAACCGTCTTCGCGTTCTTCGGAGGCGATCCTGCCGAGGGTAAGGTGCGGTGTGTAGCCGCGATCCTCGCGACGGTAGCCGCCGCGTTCGGCCAGCGGGGCCTCGATGCGGTCGTGCAGTGCAATCAACTCGTCCCTGCCATCGCCGATGCCAAGCCAGATGATCTTCGGCCGGCGCGGCGTCGGGAACGCCCCCAACCCGGTCACTTCCAGATTGAACGACGGAAAGCTCTTCGCACAGCGCTGCACCAGTTGGCAGATTGCCAGTGTTTCCTTCCGTTCCACTTCGCCCAGAAACTGCAGCGTGAGATGCAAATTGTCCGCCTCGGTCCACTTCACGCGGTCGGTGCCGCGCGTCAGTTGCTTCTGCAGCGCTAGCGCCTGCTGGCGGATCGCTTCGCCGGGATCGACGGCAATAAAGGTGCGGGTTCGTGCCATGGCTTGCTCCTCAGGCGGTCAGTTCGTCCCAGTATCTGCGGGTGCCCAGGTGCAGCCGTGCCCCTACTTGGGTGATCACCTTCATCGAAAGGAAACAGGCCGCCCGGCCTGCCTTTTCGACCGGCACGTTATGCGTGATGCCGTACAGAAGCGCCCCGGCAAACATGTCGCCCGCGCCGGTCAGGTCTTTGGGCGTGCATTCGAAGGCCGGGACAAACGCCTCTTTACCAGCATAGCGGATGTGCGCCCCGTGCGGCCCATCGGTGACCACGCAGGCGGGAACAATGTCCTTGAGTTTCTTGAACGACTCGGCCGCTGTCGTCGCCTGCGTCACTGCCGCCGCTTCGCTGGCGTTGCAGAACAGCAGGTCGGCCTGCTTCAGCGTGTCGTGAAA
This sequence comes from Gemmatales bacterium, assembly GCA_038324795.1. GTDB lineage: Bacteria > Planctomycetota > Planctomycetia > Gemmatales > Gemmataceae > JAIOQJ01. The sequence goes on along the minus strand of JBBQII010000263.1, from coordinate 4,803 downwards.
CGCATCGCCGAAGACATTCACGATAAACGCTTCGGAACAGGTCACGGCCACCTTGGTGCCGTGCTTCTTCGCCAGCTTGATCGCCTCGCGGACGGCCCCCTGCCCCGTGCTCGGGTTGGCGAGCACGTAGCCTTCGATGAACAGCCATTCGGACTGGCTGATCCGTTCTTCGTCGACGTGCGATCCCGAAAGATGGCTGGAGACTGCCAGGCACGTGCGCATCGTCCGTTCCGCGTCGGGCGTGATGATGCAGACGCAGGTGCCGGTCGACTCGCCGACGATGACCGGGTTGCCGATGGCGATGCCCAGTTCCTTAAATTCGGTCTCGTAGAACAGCCCGTAGCGATCATCACCGACACAGCCGATGAACGCCCCCTTGCCGCCCAGTTGCGACATGGCGATCAGCGAATTCGCGACCGAACCGCCACTGACAAGGCGCGGATCACGGCCCTGAAAATTGCTGATCAGCGCCTTCTGCTCGGCCGCATCGACGAGCCGCATGGTGCCGCGTTCGCAGCCGGTCCCGGCGAATTCGGCATCGTCGAGGTCGAGGAAGATATCAACAAGCGAGTTGCCCAAACCGCAAACGTGGAAGTCTTTCATGGATCGCCATCATGAGTGTGAAAGAATCGCAAACGGATGTGATAGGGCGAAATCGAAGAATCGAAAAGCGGTTAGCGGGCATCCCGCAGGGATGCACGTTGAAATGGACGCAACGTCGTCTACATTTGCCAGCGTCAATCGATCGGCAGGTACCGAATCTGATCGCGTTACTTAAACGCGAATCCGGCCACTGCCAGCAGCACGATGTCGTCAATTACTTCTCGCGACGGCCGCTGTTCACGAAGTGTGAAGATACCACAAACATGCCGACCCGTCGCGAGGTGAGCAGCGAGATGATCAGGCATGGATACCTTGTCGGCAGTGATCAGGATGAATTCATGCACTTCGATCCAAATAAGAATGCCGTTGTCCGACGCGTCGCCCGCAGGGCAACCCTGTTCACCTACCCGTTGAACGTCCAAATCGCTGTCGGCGGCTTGCAGCAGCCGCTGCCCCGGCCGGCCCAGATGAATATCGAGAAGAAAAGAGCGGGTCACCGGGCGACGGCCTCCTGCTTACGCACTTCGGCCAAGGCCATCATGCGTTCGATCAGCGGCGCAAGCTCGATACGTTGCTTCGCCCCCATCTCCTCCGCGTGTTCTTTCAGATCGGATATGTAGCGATCGACTTGCTTGCGATGCAGCGAATAGTAAAGCAGGCACGCCAGCACGGCGGACTCATCCGGATCAGGATACCAGTCACGCAACTATTTAACATCCGTCATCCCGCTCAAATACATCTGGACGACGTGATGCAACCAGATCCAGTGGCCTTTCAGCTTGATCCCGTCATGTGCCTGAAACTCTAAAAAGTCTTCCCACCGCATGATGCTCGCTCCCGCTGCAACGATGTTGCCCAGCACGATCGCTACATTGTCAACGCTTTCCCGATCCGTTTCAAGCACTCTTCCCGCCCCAGGATTGCCAGCACATCGAACAGGCCGATGCCGACTTCGCTGCCTGTAGTGGCGACGCGAACGGGATGCACCATGTCCCCGATCTTTACGCTCTTTGCGGTGCAGAAATCCTTCAAGGCGGCTTCCAGCGTCGGCGGGTCCCACGGCGTTACTTCCCGCAGAACGTCAGCGAAGCCGCGCAGCAGGTCGGCGGCCCCGGCCTTCTTCAGCCGTTTCTCGACGGCCTTCGGCTCGTAGGCAGGCTCCGGCAGCAGGAACGGGGCCGCGAGGGTGAGAATGTCCGAGAACAGCTTGATCCGCTCGCCACAGGCGACGATGATCTGCAGCAGCTTCGCCCGCTTCGTCTCGTCAATCGTATCGCCCACCAGCTTTGCGCGGCGCAGGTACGGCAGGCAGCCGTCGAGCTTTTGATCCGCGGGCAGCAGCTTCATGTACTCGCCAGCGAGCCAGGCCAGCTTGTCCGGGTCGAAGCTGGCCGGGGAGTCGTTCACGCGATCAAGACCGAACTTGGCGATCATCTCATCAAGCGGGATGTACTCGCTTTTATCGTCGAGCGACCAACCCAACCGGCCGAGATAGTTGATCAGTCCCGCCGGCAGGTAGCCCATCTCGCGGTAGAAGGCGACCGTGGCCGGGTTCAGGTCGTCGCGCTGCTCGATCTGCTCGTCGGTCCAACCGACGGCATTGAGCTTCGCGCGTACCTCGGGCGTGACGAACTTCTTCATGTCGCGCTTGCTGAGCTTCTTCTTCGAGTTCGGCTCATTGACCACGGGCACATGGCCAAACTTCGGCAGCGGGTAGCCCAGCGACTCGAAGATCAGCACCTGCACGTAGGTGTTCGACAGATGCTCCCGTGCGCGCACGATGTGCGTGATCTTCAGGGCGACATCGTCGACGACCGACGCGAAGTTGTACAGCGGGCTGCCGTTGGCGCGCAGAATCACGGGATCGCCGATCAAGTCGGTCTTCTGTTCGCAGTGGCCGCAGATCAGGTCCTCGACGACGGACAACCGCCCCGTCGGCACCTTCAACCGCAGCGTCGTCGGCATCTGCTCGAACAGCTTCAGGCACTCCACGGCCGGGGTGTCCCGATGCGGGCCGCGATGCACGTAGTTCGCCTTCGCGACTTCAGCGGCTTTGCGCTCCGCGTCGAGTTCCTCCTTCGACAGGTAGTCGGGGTACGCATGGCCGCTTTCGAGCAGTTGAATGGCCGCGGCTTTGTAGCTCGCGGATCGCTGTGACTGGAAATACGGAGCGCACGGCCCACCCACTTCGGGGCCTTCGTCCCAGTCGATGCCCAGCCAGCGGAAACCGTCGAGAATCGGCTGAAGCGCTTCGGGCTTGTTGCGTTCGGCATCGGTGTCGTCGATGCGCAGGATGAACTGCCCGCCCTGCTGCTTCGCGAGCAGCCAGTTGAACAGCGCGGTGCGGACGCCGCCGATATGCAGGTAGCGGGTGGGGCTGGGCGCGAAGCGAGTGCGAATGGTCATCGTGTCCTCTCGGGTGGAACGGTCATGGTAGGGACACGAAACGACGCTGGCCGGGTTCGGCAATCGAACCCGGCCAGCGTGATGTGGGCGAACTGCTTCAGGACGCGGCGGCGACTTCGACCTGCGTGTCGGCGGTACCGTTGGCCAGTTCATCGCGGTTGCGACTGATCGGCCGGCATTCGACAAGCGTGACGAGCCTGCCTTCCTGCACGACTTTGCCTTCCTGGTTCACGATGCCGCGATACCAGACAACCTCACCGCGACGGCCGCGACCCTTGGGGGTCTTCGTCAGAACTTTGCTGCGCAGCCGGATCGTATCGCCGATGAAGACCGGGCCGCAGAAGTTCCACTCCTGCACCTGCACAAAGGCGACGGTCCGCATCTGCGGACAGTTGACGCCCAGGCCGCTGCCGATCGAGAAGACCAGCAGCCCATGCGCGATCGGCTGGCGGAACGGCGTGTTCTTGGCGAACTCGTGATCCACGTGGATCGGGTTGAAGTCGCCGGATAGCCCGGCGAAGTTGACGATGTCGGATTCGGTGACGGTTCGGCCCTGAGTTTCCCACTCCTGACCGACTTCCACATCATCGAAAAAGTGCGCACTGGTCGAAAAAGCCATGAATGATTTCCGGGGATGAATGAAAGAAATAAGAGCGCTTACGGAACTCGCACGTGGGAGTTTAACGGAAACGTGAAAAAGAAAGCAAGTTCAACGTCCTGTTTGAAGATGAAGTCACTGGGCCGGCATTATCAAGTTGAACATGCTTGCCCGATTTAACAATTGCACGGTGCAACCAGGCTGAGTGGGCACTGCCGAATGTCAGGCTTTTTCCGGCAGTAGCGGCACCGGTCGGCGTTCCGTCATCGACGTGTCGATGCCGACATAAACCACCTCGGCCTCGGTGACATGATGCACGACGCCTGCTCGCTCGGCCTCGACGTTGATGTGCATCGTGATCGACGTACGGCCGATGCGGACGCAATGCGTCAGAAAGCGAACGACGTCGCCCACCAGCACAGGACTCTTGAACTCCACGCGATTGACCGCCACCGTAACGAATGCCAGCCCCACCCTGCCGCCGCACAGGGCCACTTCACGCCCGGCGGCGATCGACCCGGCCATGTCGATGTAGCTGAGAATCACGCCGCCGAAGATCGTGCCATGCGGGTTCGTATCCCGCGGCATCATCACCACCTGGATCGCGTTGTACGGCTCGCTCATGTCGACATCCTCTTTTCGAAATACAATACGACTCCGATGCAGGTATTCATCAACGATCGATTCGTTCCCGACAACGAGGCGTGTCTGTCGCTCGACGATGCCGGCTTCGTCTGGGGGGCCACCGTCGTCGAACGGCTGCGCACCTTCGGCGGCAAGACCTTCCGCCTCGACGATCACCTGCGGCGGTTTCGGCAAAGCTGCGATGGGGCGATGATACCGCAACGACTCACCGACGCCCGGTTGCGGGAAGTGATCAACGAAGCAATCACCCGCAATCTCCACGAAGCGGAAGAGTTGGCGATCGTCCTGCTGGCAACCCCGGGCATTGCCGGGGTGCCAACGCTCATCATCCGGGCGACTCAGTTTGAGTACGCCCGTTATGCCCCGGTGATTCGCGACGGGGCACACCTTGTCACCGTGCCGGCCACTCCCGGCGTCGATCCGACGATCAAGCACCGCAGCCGACTGGCATGGTGGATTGCCCGGCAGCAGGTCGGAACAGGCAGGGATCCGCTTTTCATCGGCCCTGCGGGATTCGTGCGCGAGACAGCCGCGGCAAACTTCATCGCGGT
>JBBQII010000262.1:0-5991 GCA_038324795.1 Gemmatales bacterium | reverse complement strand
AGGAGCCCGTCGGCCACGGTGAAGACGGGGTTGTCGCGGACCTCCGCCTCGACGTATTCCCCGATCAGGAACGTGGTCGCCTGCCAACTCGTCAGGTGCAGGGCCAGCCGCTGGATGAACCCTTGGAGTTCCACATCGCTGACGGCGGCTTGGGCCTTCCGTACGACCGTGCGGAACGAGTCCACCAATACGAGCGCGGGGTTGGCGGCCTCGACCTCGCGGATGATCTCCTCCAAAACCGCGCCGAGGTCTTTCTCCAAAACGACGTGGCTGAGGTTGATGAAGCGGATCGCGGTGTTCAACTTGGCCTGGTCGAAGAAGCCGTACTGCTGCTGGTAGCGCAGCATCTTGATGGCCGGCTCGCCCAGCACGGTGAAGTAAATGGCCGGCCGCTCGGCGGTGGCGTTGGCGAACATGATCTGATGCGCGAGCGTGGTCTTGCCGCTGCCGGGAGCGCCCGCGATGATGTTAAACGAAAACTCCGGAAGGCCGCCGCCCAGAATCTCATCGAGGCCCGGCACGCCGGTCGGCACCATTCGAATCGTGACTTTGTCCTGCGCGCTCATGGTGTTTCTTCCCGATTCAAATCTGTACTATCGAGTGATGCGTCCGGCCATGCGTCACACGCCACGCGCCGCGTCAGGGATTCGCCAATGAAGGTCGCCAATAATCCCAGTAAGTGGGCCACGAGAACCACACCGCCTATTTCGAATTTCACCGTGTCGTTGTCGCGCTTGATCTCATCGAATCCAGCCAAAGAGCCGTCGGCCCGGACCTTCACCACCCGGAGAGCAGGAACCTCCGCCTTGGCCAGTACCAAAGCCCGAGACAATAGCGAAAAGAAGCCCGCGGGCCCCGTGAATCTCGATAGAGGCTCCTGCAACTTCGCACAAGCCCGGGCCGCTTCATCAACCTGTGTGTCGGCCGCATTGGCGCGCGCCGCCTCGATAGCGAGTATTCGCCGAGCCAGATCTTGCATCGCTGGAAAAACGTTGGTCATCCGCTGCACCTCAGCGTTCGGTTCGTCAGCCACCTGCCCACGCCGTCCCGCAAGGCCCGGACGGTGGCACTCTCGACCGGCTGGCGCCGCTCTTCGTTGACGGCGCGGAACACGCTGTCGAGCGGTTGACCGGTGCCCATCGCGTAGACGAATCGGCAATGTGTCACTTTTTTCGAGACGCGAAAGTCCCGGTAGAAGGTGGCGTTGACCGTGTGGACCCGCGGGCGCTTGGCGAGCACCACGAATAGTTCCCGTAAGGTTGCAATGATGCTCTTGGCGCAGGAGAGGGCTTCCTGCGGCCCAGGTGTACGCATGTCGGAATTCGCTGCCATGTCGCCCACCCTTTCCGGGTGTTCCAGGATCTGTTCCTTCAACGGAATGGCTCTCGCGGAACGGTAGATTGTATTGGCTTTTCCTTCGATCCGGGCTCCAACTCAGAAAACTTCCTTTACCGCTGGTGAAGGCGCAGTATCAGATCGTGACCAACAGACTCTGGCTAAGCTCGAAATTGAGGGACCACGCCAGACCGCCGGCGATCGACTGGAGACTGGCTCTCCGGCTTCAGATTCGGAGTCGTTGCCTCAAGTCGTTTACCCATCCACGATCACCGCGCCCGATACATTGTTAGGGCAATCGTCGCTGCGGTCGCGCGGAAGGCCCCGGAGGTGCGAGTAGAAGACTGCCGACCGCTTTGTTTTCCCCTTGCTCCCCGATGCCTCACGGCTCGCACGGATTCTTCAGGCGGCAAAGTTGTCAAGCATACCCGTTTTTGGCGCAGGAGACGCTCACTCGGGTTTCGGTTTTTGACAAGTAGTCGCTACCCGGTCGGAAGAGAAGAGTTTTCACCGTGCCGTCGACGCGACAACAATACCGAGGAGACTGCAAATGACTGCTGATTCACCAATTCAGACGGAAGACTTAATTTCAGTTCGCAGCCGGATCAGTTGGGGAGCGATCATCGCCGGTTCGGTCCTGGCGCTGGCACTGTACTTCCTGCTCACCCTGCTCGGCGGGGCGATCGGGTTCTCGATCAGCGATAGGTTCGGGGGCAGAACCATCGGCATCGCTGCCGCGATTTACGCCATCGTCGTGACCGCTGGCTGTTTATTCGCCGGGGGTTTGTGGCCAGCCAGTTCACCACTGGGGAAAACAAGCGGGAAGGAGCCGTGTACGGCCTGCTCGTGTGGGCGGCGGTTTTCACGATGCTCTTGTGGCTAATGGCCACTGGGGTGAAGGCGGGGTTCAACGCGATGGTCGGTGTCGCAACCGGTGCCGGCAGCGTGGTCGATACCACAGCGAATAACATGACCCAAGCCGACGCCGAAGCGGCGGCCCGAAAGTTCGGGTTCAGCCAGCAGCAGATCGACGAGGTCAAGAACAAAGCTAAGAACGCGCCAGCCGATGGCAAAGCGGCGATCGAAGACCCGGCCAATAAGGCAAAGGCTGAGGAGGCTGCCCGAGAAGCCGGTGAAGTGGCGACTCGGGTGACGTGGTGGTCGTTCTTCGGCACGCTGCTTGCGATGCTGGCGGCAGCCGCAGGCGGGTTCATCGGGGCAGGTCCGAGCTTCCGGCTGTTTGTCGTGTCCACCCCTCGCAATAGCTACGGCAGGACCGCAGTTTGAGTTGTGGAGGTGACAGGAAGTCGGCAGAGCGGGGACAGGCAGTCGCCTGTCCCCCGCGCGTTCAGGGCAACCCGGTCCGCCATGTCCCCTCTCCCTTTGATGACGATAAGAATCTGCTCGAACGGCAACGCTTTGAGTCGTTCCAAGGCTTGGCGGCTGGCAGGACGGGCCTCACCTTTAGCCGCAGAGAAAGCGGGAGGGAAAAATGGGTCAGGAGTCCTGTCGGCTTGTCGCCGGCCCGTTGACGGTGCAGATCCAGGGCGTGCCACCACGACTCCGATTCTGTGCGGCGGCTACGCGTTCCATGTGCTCAATCGAGCCGTGGGCCGACAGCGGCTGTTCGCGAAGGCGGCGGACCGTCTTGCGTGGAGCGTACCGCAATGCGAGCCGGTTTGGCCAATTCAACCTTGAGGTGCGAATTTTGCTGGTAGATCGATCGTCCTTGAGTTACGTTGATTTTCCCCCGCCCGAGTCGAGCGACCGGTTTGCTCCCTCCGCAGTGATTCTCTCCCTTCAGTCTTTTCATGAGTGTCTGAAGCATGACTCAAACTGTTCGGCGGCGTGTTGGTTCTCTGGTCACCTTTTTCGTGATCGCGTTATGGACGACCGGGTGTGTTCATGAGAAGCCGGCGTCGCCGCCTCCATCTCCGGCGGCTGTCACCGTGGCGAAGGCGGCGGTCAAGTCGGTGCCGGTGCAGTTGAATGCGATCGGCACGGTGCGCGTTTTTGCCACGGTGGCCGTCCGCCCGCGTGTGACGGGTGAATTGACTGCCGTGCACTTCAATGAAGGGGAGTACGTCAAGGCGGGGCAGGACCTGTTTACCGTCGATCCCCGGCCGTATCAGACGGCCCTGATTCAGGCGAAGGCCATCGTCGAACGCGATCTGGCGACACTTGGCGGCACCGAGTTGATTCTTAAGCGAAGCGAGAGCCGTCCTTCCGCCCTAACCGCGGAAGAGATGGACCGGCTTCGGGCCGAGGTCGGCATCGCCCGTGCGTCACTTGCCGCTGACCGGGCGGCACAGCACACGGCCGAACTGCAACTGGAGTTCACCACCATCAAAGCGCCCATCGAGGGCCGTACCGGCAACTTGTTGATCCCGCCCGGCAATCTGGTGACCGCCAACGAACTGACCCCGCTGGTTGTCATCAATCAGATCTCCCCGATCTCCGTGAGTTTCGCAGTGGCGGAGAAGCATCTGGCCAACATCGAAGAGAGTCTGAGTAAGAACGGTGGCACTCTTCCGGTGGAGGTTTCTTTACGCGGTGGCTCGTCGTCGATCACCGGCGAACTCACGTTCATTGACAATGCCGTCGATTCAACGACCGGCATGGTGCAGTTGAAGGCGAAGTTCCTGAATGCGGATCGGCGTCTTTGGCCCGGTCAATTCGTCGATGTGGTGCTGACGCTGTCACAACGACCCAATAGCGTTACTATCCCGTCCGCGGCCGTACAGGATGGGCAGAATGGCTCTTACGTGTATGTGGTTCGCAAGGACAGTACCGCGGAGATGAGGCCGATCGAAGTGGCCTTCACCATCAACGGCGAAGCCGTGGTGACCAAGGGGTTGACGGGCGACGAGACAGTCGTCACTGATGGTCATCTTCGCATCGCCCCTGATGCCAAGGTGGCCGTGCGGGGGTCGGAAACGCAACAATGAATTTCTCCGCTCCGTTCATCCGTCGCAAAGTCATGACGACGTTGTTGATGGTGGGCATCACCGCGATCGGTATCCTGGGTTATTTCTCGCTGCCGGTCAGCGACTTGCCGAACGTCGATTTTCCGACGATCTCCGTCACGGCCACCCTGCCCGGCGCGAACCCGGAGACGATGGCGTCCGCAGTCGCCACGCCGCTGGAAAAACAGTTCACCGCGATTCCCGGCCTGGAGGGGATCAGTTCGGTCAGCGGTTTCGGCATCACGTCGATCACGCTGCAATTCTCGCTCGACCGCAACATCGACGGTGCTGCACTGGATGTGCAATCCGCGATCTCCCAGGCGCAGCGCAGTTTGCCGCCCGACATGCCGGCACCGCCGTCGTTTCGCAAGGTGAACCCGGCCGACTCGCCGATCTTGATCCTCGCCCTGACGTCCAAGACACTGCCGATCTATCAGCTGGATGAGTACGCGCAGACGTCGCTGGCGCAGCGGCTGTCCATGGTGGAAGGAGTTGCACAGGTCAACGTCTTCGGTTCACAGAAGTACGCGGTGCGCGTGTCGCTCGATCCGCAGTTGATGGCGGGGCGCGGCGTCGGCATCGATCAGGTCGCGGAGTCGATACGCCAATCGAACAGCAATCTGCCGACCGGGGCCCTGCAGGGCAAGCAGCAGGCGTTCACCATTCGTTCGACCGGCCAACTCACCAACGCGGCCGCTTACAGGCCGGTGATCGTCGCTTACCGAAACGGCAACCCGGTGCGGCTTGAAGAACTCGGCGAGGTAAAGGACAGCGTGGAGAACGAGGAAGTTTCAGCCGTCTTCATCCGTCGTGGGGCAGACGGCAAGCAACTCGACCCGGAACGTTCGATCGTGCTGGGCATTCAGAAACAACCCGGTGCCAACACGGCCGCGGTGGCCGAATCAATCAAATCGCTGCTGCCGACGTTCCGGGCGCAACTCCCGCCGACAGTTGGCCTCGACGTGCTGATCGACCGCTCGGGAGCAATTCGCGAATCGATTCACGACGTTCAAATCACGCTGATGCTGGCCTTCGTCCTTGTCGTGGGAGTCATTTTTCTGTTTCTGCGCAACTTCAGGGCAACTTTGATCCCGGCACTTGCGTTGCCGGTTTCGCTGGTGGCCACGTTTGCCATCATGAACGTGCTCGGCTACAGCCTCGACAACCTTTCCCTGCTTGCGTTGACGCTTGCGGTCGGCTTCGTCGTCGACGATGCGATTGTGATGCTCGAGAACATCGTCCGCCACCTGGACATGGGAAAGAATCCCGTGCAGGCGGCATTGGACGGCTCGGCGGAAGTCGGGTTCACCATTCTCTCGATGACGATTTCGCTGGTGGCCGTGTTCATCCCGATCCTGTTTCTCGGTGGTATCGTCGGCCGGCTGCTGCGCGAGTTCGCGGTCACGATCAGCGTGGCGATCATCGTTTCCGGGCTGGTATCGGTCACGTTGACGCCGATGCTTTGCGCACTGATGCTTCGTTCGGAACGCGACAAGAAGCATGGATACTTGTATCGCATCACCGAACGGGGCTTTGAATGGACTGCCCGCCAGTATGACCGCACCCTTCGATTGAACCTGCGCCGGCCGCTCATCAGCATGCTGCTGACGCTGGCGATGGTCGCCGGCACCGCTTACTACCTCTACGTTCTGCCCAGAGGCTTTCTGCCGAGCGAAGATACCGGACAGAT
>JBBQII010000261.1:0-6020 GCA_038324795.1 Gemmatales bacterium | reverse complement strand
GTCGCCAGTACGCCGGAGTCGCCTTCGATCGCCGGAGGTGCCGAAACCAGCTTCGACCTGGGCAACGGCGTTAAGCTGGAGATGATCGCAATCAACGCCAAGGGTAAATCGTTCCTCATGGGTTCGCCGAAGGATGAAGTGGAACGCTTAACCGGAATTAAATTCGATTCGGAAGACCAGCATGAAGTAAGGTTCAACCATGATTTTTCGATGGGCAAGTACGAAGTGACTCAAGAACAGTACGAAGCGATCGTAGGGACGAACCCCGCGGAATTCAAAGGGGCGAGGCACCCTGTTGGCAATATGTCGTGGGACGACGCACAGGAGTTCATCGGAAAGCTGAATGAGAAGTTCAAGAACCAAAAGGTGAGGTTCCGTCTGCCGAGCGAAGCGGAGTGGGAGTATTCCTGCCGGGCGGGGACGACGGCATACAACTCGCGCAACACGCTGCCGACGCAGGAAGCGCCGTCTAGCAGTCGCAACCAAAGCGGCACCAAGCCGGTCGGCAGCTTCCCGCCGAATTCGTTCGGGCTATACGATTTGCACGGCAATGTATTCGAATGGTGCGATGACTATTTTGGACCTTACAGTAAGGCCTCGAACGATGGCACAGCGCAGCTAACCAAGCAATCGTTGGCGTCAGAAGTACGTGTCATCCGCGGCGGCGACTGGAACGGCGATGTTCGCATTTGCCGCTCGGCTTTTTCGATCCTCTACGCGCCTTGGGTCCGCAACCCTTTCTTCGGTTTTCGGGTCGTCGTTGTCTCGCAGGAGTGATGGTCATCATGCGCAGAAATAGCGAGTGGCTAGTCCTACAAAGGAAGTGCACCAACACTGTACTACCATGTTGTTGGCCTCTTCCAGTCTGATATTCACCTCTTGTACCGCACGACGAGAACGGTCCCGTTGAAATCGATGTGCTGTAGTTCATCCCGCATCCATTCCTGCACACGTACTTCCTTGCTACCGCCCGATCCGGCACCGATGAGCGGAAACGCGATCGACCGATAGCCGCTTTCGTTCGCAAGAGCCATCGCGTTTCGAACTGACTCCCGGATCGACCACTCCGATGACCGCCACAGCATGTTGATGCCCGCGACATGGATGATCGCCTTGAATGGCAGGCGACCCGCGCCGGTCTCGACGGCCCCGCCGAGCGGTATCGTCCCTAGCCGGGCGACTTCCCGAAACGGCTCCTTGCCGGCCCGTCGCTTGATCGCCCGCGACACCCCCTGCGGGATGAGCAGCCACCACGGGATCAGGTTGCGGTTCCAGGCGTTGACGATCACCTCCACGTCCTGATCGAGCAAGTCGCCTTCGACCAGACGCAAGTCCATCGCGAAGCCCTCCGGCTGAGGAAGCAAAACGTGCGGGATGTGGATTGCCAATGGGCGGCGGTTGTCACTTCATCCCGCGCCGCACGCGATGAGCAAGATTCTTCCTGACGAGAGCTTATTGATTGTTCAAAGTCACGTCGCTCCAGTGAAACGCCATTGCGAAAGCGATCGAATAGCTTGTCGCTCATTTCACCGGCAGCCCCGCCACCTTCACTTCATCCCAAGAACCAACCACCGCACTGCCCGGCACCAGCGAGTGCCGCACCGCGGCCGTAAAATCGCCTTCGGGCACTTGCACCACCGCCGCTTCACACCTGTCGTTGCCGAAGCCGTGTTCCAGCAACTCGTCCGGTGTCGTCTGCAGTACGGCGAGCTCGATGCCGGGGTACTGGAACAGTTGTTGGGCGCGTTCGTGCGGGTTGCCGGTGATGGGCCATTGCCGGCCGGCAACGTGGATGGTGTCGCCTGTGGCGATGCCAACGAGTCGGCCTGGCAGGGCGGCAGTGATCGCATCGATATCGGTTGATCCTTCCGTGACGAGGGCGATCACCGGGATCCGTCCTTCGTCGCCGGGCGGGAACATGGAGGCGACGATGGCGTCGCCCACCGGACGCGGCGAACTGGCCCACGGGGCAAGGTGCAGCCAGAGGCCCGGGCCCGCGTTGATTTCGACCACGACGCCACGCTGCGGCTCCAGCGGTTGGCGGATGTCGACGACAACGACGTCCAGCCCGGCGACGCGAAGCTGCAACGCCTCGCATGCGGCCGCACAGTGGGCGACAATCGATGGATGGATCACGTCGGTCAGATCGACGAGGTTGCCGCCGTGCTTGAAGTATGGCGGCTGTCGGCGAACCAGTACCCGCTGCCCCTTCGCGGGGACCGATGCGATTGTCAGTCTCTGGTCCCGCAGCACGCCGATGGCGATGTCGTCGAGCTTCAGCTTGTGCCACGGCTTGCCGCTGCTGTCGTCGCCACGGCGCGGATCGCTGTTCACTTCGTCGATGAGTTGCTGAACGGTGTGAACATCGTCGCCCATGACCAGCGGCGGGTCGATGCTGGTCACGGCGACAATCTTCCCATCGACCACCAGCACGCGATGCTCAACGCCCGGTGCGAACTGCTCGACCAGCACCCAGCGGCTGTTTTCCTGCGCGAGCTTGAACGCAGCTTCCACCTGCTCGCGCGTTGTCAGGTCAAGCGATACGCCGATCTGCAGGTCGCTGTCCTGCGGCTTGATCGCCAGCGGAAAACCCAGTTCCCCGGCGGCCTTCCACGCGTCCTCGACCGTGTCGACAATACGGCCGACCGGGACCGGCACCCCGGCCGCGGTCATCAGTTGTTTGGCGAGGTACTTGTCCGTCGAAGCGGTGCGAGCCACCGCACTGACGCTGTCCGGCTCACTGGCCTGGCAGCGGTGCTGGCGCGAACCGTGACCGAGCATCAGGAACCGGCCGTACTCGCTGCTGAGCTTGCGGGCCGGGATGTTGCGGCGCCGCGCAGCGTGGTAGACGACCGCCGTGCTGGAAGGCAGGCGCTCGGCATACTCGAGGTGCTTCAGTGTCTGCACGTCGACGGTGCCGGTGGCTGCCATCTCCGCGGCCGCACGGCCCAGCGACTCGATCGGGCACTCGACGGCGATCATGTTCGGCAGCACGCGCTGGAACGACGCCGCCACGCCTGCCTGCCTCTGCAGGTCGATCACCCGCTGCGCGAATGCCGCGTCGGCAGCAACGGTGATCTCCAAAATCGGGCAAGGAGCATGCACGTTTGGCCCGCGCAGGTACCGGAATTGCTGAATCTTCAAGACTGCCCCCGGGAGAGAGATTGCTGGTCGTGGCCCGTCACGCCCTACAATACGAACTTGGCCTTCCCCATGCACGGCGAGAGTTCATGAACGCGACCCCTTCTCCCAGCCCGGCGAAGCGCGAACGCTTGCCGGCGATCGATATTCTGCGCGGCTTCGTCATGGCCGTCATGGCGCTCGATCATACGCGGGACTACTTCACCATTGACCGCTGCAACTGGATGGACCCGTCTGAAACCAGGCCCAGCCTGTTGCTGACTCGCTGGTTCGCGCAGATGTGTGCCCCGGCCTTTTTCATGCTCGCGGGAATGGGGGTCTACCTGTCGTTCAGCGGCGGCAAGTCGGCGGTGGTGCTGTCGAAGTACCTCCTTAAGCGCGGCCTGGTGCTGATCCTGCTCGACATCACAGTGGTGCGCATCGCGTGGGACTTCAACTTCCGTTACGACGGCGGCCTGTGGTTCATCGTGCTCACAACCATCGGCGTCGCGATGATCGTGCTGGCGGGATTGATCCATCTGCCGATCCGCTGGATCGTCGTCTTCAGCGCGGTTATCATTGCCGGGCACAATCTGTTCGATGCGTGGAACGACAAGGAATTGGGTGCCTTTGAACCGTTATGGACCATGCTGCATGTCCGCGGCGGCAGCACGTTTCCGGGTATTCCATTCTATGTGACCTACCCGCTCATTCCGTGGATCGGCGTGATGTCGCTTGGCTTCGCATTGGGGCCGATCTGGACGCTGGAAGGCCCGGTTCGCCGTCGGCGATTCTTCCTGATCGGCTTCGGCTGCGTGATGCTTTTCATCGTGCTGCGGGCCACAAACTTCTACGGCGACCCGCGCCCGTGGCACCCCGACCCGGACAATCCCGTTTCGCTGCTGGCGTTCCTGCGGACGAAGAAGTATCCCGCGTCGTTTCAGCATGTCCTGATGACTGTCGGCGTTCTGCTGATGGTGCTGTCGGCCCTCGACCGCATCCGCATGCCGGGCGCGGTGTCGCGCTGGTTCATCTCATTCGGCCGGGCACCGTTGTTCTTCTACGTCATCCATCTTTACGTGATTCACGGCCTTGCCGTACTCGCCGGCTGGATGCAGGGATACAACCCCGGCGAGTTTCTGGAATTGTACTTGTACCTGCCGAAAGGCTTCGGTTTCAGCCTGCCGATGCTGTACGTGATCTGGCTGCTGGTGCTTGCGATCTGCTATCCCGTCTGCATCTGGTTTGATCGCGTGAAGCGCCGCAGCCAGGCTGCGTGGATGACGTATTTGTGATTTGTCGCCTTGCCGTCCGTTACTGCGTTGCGCCGTTCCACTACACCAACCCACGGCAATCAACGCCGCACGGAGAAGGTACGCGTCGACGCAACGATGCGTCATTTCAACGGCTCATCACCTCAAGACAAAGTTCCTGGGGCGGCCGTGGACTGTCGGTGCTGTTACTTCTTCCGGGCTGGCCACTCCTTGCCCAACTCCTTCATGGCCGCCTGGATCCTCTCAGGCCTCCAGTACCCGGCGGGGTCGAAAATCTGCGTCTGAGGGTAGATCGTCATCAGTTCGTCCAGTTGCTTCGGGGTGAGGGCTTGCTTCCCGATCCGCATCATCGACATCCGCTCCTTCTTCGGCACGACCGCCAGTCCTTTTGCGGTCACCTCCGTCTCGCCGACATAGAGGTTGTCGAGTTCGGTCATCCCTTGCAGATGAACCATCCCGGTGTCAGTGATCTTCGTCCCCTCAAGGATAAGGTTGTGCATCTTGGTCAACCCGGCGAGTGACTTCATTCCCGCGTCGGTGATCCGGATCTTGCTGAGTTCGAGACCCTCGAGCCCCTTCATGCCCTCAATGGCCCGCATGTCGTCGTCGCTGAACGAGCTGCCTCGAACCCGGAGTAATTTCATGCCGGTCAGCCCGGCCAGTTGCGACCAGCCTTTGGAAGTGATCGGCTTGCTGGTGGTGCAGAGCCGCTGCATCCCCTCCATCTCGCCGACCCGGACCATGCAGGCGTCGTTCAGGAAGTCGCCGTGGTCGCCGAAGATCTGGAGGCTTTCCAGACCCTCCACGGCGTTAAGGAACTTCAGGAACCCCTCTCAAGTCACGTCCTGCGTCTTGTTGAATTCGACGGTCTTGAGGCCGCGGATCGTCCCGGCGTAACCAAGGATCTCAGCGTTGACGGGGCAGTTCTGAATCCGCAGGGTTTCGACCGTCTTGAGTTTGGTGAGCACAGCGAAAGTTTTCGGATCGATGTCCGAAGCGTAAATGTCCAGCCACCGGAGCTTCGGCAAAAGAGCGAGTTTGGCGAACCCATCGGCACTGAACTTGCCTCCGTTGATGAAGATCCGCTCGACTTCGGGAAGTTCTACGGAGAGAGCCAGCGTTTCGTCGTCTGCATTCCCTTCGGGGCCGCCATTCGGGCCAGTGCCGAGCCAAACTGCGGGAACGTTACCTTCAAACTTCGCCGTCAGGGCTGTGACGTTGAACTTCTTGGCCTTCAATTTCTCGATGATCGCGTTGCGGTCGGCGGGCTTGGGCGGCTCGGCCTCCTGAGTCGTGGCGACGATCAGCAGTCCGAAAAGGGCGACCGACATCGGGGAAATCGAATGGATCATGGGTGGCTCCGTGGTGATATGAAGTGATATTCGATCCAGCAGCGTCCTTGGATGCAAAATTCCGCAATCTATCTATAGCTGATCAAGCAGCAACATATTCATCCCTGCCCGCATTCTCGGCCCAACTGAGCCACGAACTTGGGGGAAGGCTTATCATCAAGGTCCCTGTCAACGAAACGGCTTGAGCCTGAGCAAGCGACTCGCCCGACTCGATAAGGAGGTGAATGGTCAAAACTGAAACCAGAAGGAAGTGATCGACGCGTCTTCAACAGAA
>JBBQII010000260.1:0-6068 GCA_038324795.1 Gemmatales bacterium | reverse complement strand
GGCAAGGAACAGCAGAAGACCGTCGCCTACCGGATCAGCGGGGAGAAGCCCGAGTTCCTGGTCGCCCTCGGCGACGTCGTGTACCCGACCGGCCGCGTGAACCAGTACATGAGCTTCTTCTGGAAGACGTACAACGACGTGGACATGCCCGACCTCAAGACCGGTGCGCCGCTCATGGCCTCGGTGCCGTTCTACCCGGTGCTCGGCAACCATGATGTTGGCGCCAAGTTGCCCACGGTTCCGGATGCACTCGGCATCTACTACTTCTTCCATCCGCCGCAGAACGGCCCCGGCATCGGGTCATGGGTCACGCCCCTGGGGTCGGACAAAGTTGCGGCCGCGAAGTTCCGTGCCGCGACTGCCGACAGTTACCCGTCGCTCGATGCGTATTCATTCGACAACGGCCCGGTTCATATCGTAGTGCTCAACAGCAACCAGTCGGGGAACGTGGATCAGCCGAAGTTGCGGCAATGGCTCGAACAGGATTTGAAGGGCACCTCGACACGCTGGAAGTTTGTGTGCTACCACAACCCGGCATTTTCCAGTTCGCACCAGCACTACACGGAGCAGTCGGTGCGGCTGTGGCAACCGCTCTTCGAGTCGCGCGGGGTCGATGTCGTCTTCAGCGGCCACGTTCACAACTATCAGCGGACCGTGCCGTTGAAGTTCGCCCCTTCGTCGCCGAAGCGGGACAAACGAGGACGTGCCGACGGCGAATTCACGCTCGACCGGACCTTCGATGGTGAAAAGAACACACAACCCGGCGGCATCATCCATATCGTGGCAGGTGGTGGCGGAGCCACGTTGTACGGCCCGGGTCTGGAGAAGACGGCCGTGACGCTTAAGAAGGAACACGGCGACAACTATGCCGATTTCACCGCGAAGATGGTGGCTGACCGACATTCGTTCGTCGTTCTTGATGCGGCTGCGGACTCGCTCAAACTCCGCGCCATTGATCTTAACGGTAAGATGTTCGATCAGATCGTCCTGACCAAACCACAGAAGTAGACACACGCATCCATTGCCGAGGAAAACCGATGTCGAACACTCTCACCCGCCGTCAGTTCGTCGCAGCCACCGCCGCGGGCCTGTCGATCCCCGCGTACCTGCGAGGCGATCAGTCGAAGCCGAAAGACGATCCCGTCGCTTTTTTCCTGGTGGGGGACACGCACTTCCTCGCCAACAAGGAAGATAACGCGAAGCTCGACGAACGCTCCGCGGCCGTGACCGGTCGCTTGATCGACATGCTGAACAAACTGCCCGGCACGGCGGTGCCGCAGGAGGCCGGGGGCGGGACGGTACTGGCCCCGCGCGGCGTGATCCACGCAGGCGATTGCATCGACACCGGCGACAAGGCCAACGTGAAGATGCAGGAGACGGAGTGGGCCGCATTCACCGATGCCTACGGGCTTACGGGCAAGGACGGCAAACTGAAGGTGCCGGTGTACGAAGTCCATGGCAATCACGATAGCCCGCGCGGCGATGGCCTTGCGGTGAAGAAGATCATCACCCGCAACAAGACCCGCCCCGGCGTGAATAGCGCTTCCAAAAGCGGTGTCCACTACTCCTGGGATTGGGGCGGCGTTCACTTCGTCAACCTCGGCATTGTCGTCGGGCAGGTCGAAGACGTCACCCGCAAGCGCCGCTACGGCCCGCTCGGCAGCCTTGAGTTCCTCGTGAGCGACCTCAAGGACAAGGTGGGCACCTCCGGCAAGCCGGTCGTGATCACGCACCATGTGGACATGCTCCGGTACGCATGGCCGTTGCCCGTGGAGGATAAGAAGGCCGAAGGCATGGAGTGGGATCCCGCCGACGTGCGGGGCTTTCACGAAGCGATCAAAGGGTACAACGTGGCGGCAATCTTGTACGGGCACACGCACGCCCGCAACGTATTCCGGTGGGACGGCACGAACAAGGCCGCGAAGGAAGGCATCCCCACATTCAACGTGGACAACAGCAGCCACTTCGGCAGCAAGCTGCAAGCGTTCTTCTACTTCGAGATCCGTGGCGATGGCCTGATAGCGCGCGAGTACCAGACGACCGACGCCTGGGAAACCGGCTCGTGGACCCCGCAGACATGGACTGCGCCCAGCACCGTAGCAAAGAAATAAACTTCGCCCGGTCAAAATTGATACGTCGGCGTCTGCAGCCGCATTCGCCAGAATGCGGGCGAGCCAACCCGCATTCTGGCGAATGCGGCTACGTCAAAGATTCAATTCTCACCGCGAGCAGCATCATAACGCGATTGCATACGAGTCCCGGCCCCTTTTTACTGCTGCTGGTAGCCGGCGTGCCGCTGCCCGGTCGGGCCGCGGACCCCGGTCCGATTTCAAAGCGACTGCGTGAGGAATGGAAACTCGACCCGTTCTACCAGTAGCAAGTCGATGCCGATCTGCTGGTTGTCGGGTCGAAGTTGCTCACCAACAACGCACTCGCGGAAGCCGCGTGGATTGTCGATCGAATGATCGGCAAGCGCCCGGACATCATCAAAGCGATGCGAGAGGATAAAGTCCGCATCGCGGTCACGGCCGCGGCTGAATTCACGACTGATGTGCCGGAACACAGCAAACTCCAGCCGAAATTGCATTGTGATCGTCAGGCCCATGGCCTCGGAGCAACACTGGCCAATCCTGTCGTCAGTTGTGGCGAGGAGAATACCTGCGCGGCGACCGATCATCCGGAGTATCGGGCCGAGGGTGTGCAATGACGGCTCGACGATAGCGCACCGCCCGAAGCTATGCACAATGAGACTCGCACTCGTCAGCCGGCGCAAGCGATGGATGATGTGCTAACGGGTCATTCCCCATCGCCGCCTTCGCGGACGTTGAATTCCAGCTTCCAGCGTTCTTTGCCGTCGCGGCTGTGGCACCAGAGTTCCAACTGGCCCACTTCCGTCACCTTGGTGTGCAGATGCACCGGCACCACGCGTTGGCCCTGGCCTTCGAGCTTTGCTGAGATCGGTGTGATCTCTTCGATCTCCTGTTCCCAATCGTCGATCAGCGTGCCGGGGGTGTCCTGCCGGCGGACCGTGGAACTGAGAACGCGGAACTCCGCTTCGTCGCCCACGGCCAGGCCGAACTCGAGACTGGGGATGTCCGCCTCGGTCCCTTCTTCCATGCCGAACGGGGCGACGCACAGGGCCTTGATCGGCGGGCGCATGCCGGGCACGGCCGGCATCGCGGTCTCGACGCCCACGTAGTAGGCCCGGGCCGTGCCGCCGCGAATGCGGATGCCTTTGCCGCGCCGCACCATGCCGTATGTCGCCGCTCCGCGGGCGACGGCGAGATCGAGGTCGTTGCCGGTCAGCGTGCGAACCTTCTCCCCCTTGGCATCTTTGGCCCACTGGTTCAGCACGCCGCTGAGCCGTTCGCGCAGCGGCTCGGCCTTGAAGACGCCGCCGTTGAACAGGATGGCCGTCGGCAGGCCGGATGTCTGGGCCTTCTTGCGTTTCGGCTTCACTTCACGGTTCGCCAATTGCTCGGCCTGGCGTTTCAGGAAACTTGACAGGTGGCGCGTGATGGCCGGGTCGGCGACGTACGGCAGGCCCAGTTCCTGCAGGCCGGCGACGCGCTGGCGGGCGGGCTCTTCCTCGCGGGCGCACTCGGGGAAGAAGCCGTCGAGCAGCAATTGTTCAATCTCGACGCGCGACAGTTCACCCTTCAACGTGCCGCCGATCACCGATCGGCCGCGGCCGAGCACGGTCACCGGTGCGGTCTGCAGCAAGGCATCCCCGAGAATCTGCTCCTTCGCCTGGCGGGTGCTGTAGCTGAGCGCAAGCATCTGCCCGGCATCGAGCTTGATGCCTTTGCCGGCGAACGCCTGGGCCGCGCGATGGGCGAGTGCCAGGTCCATATTGTCGCCACCGAGCAGCAGGTGGTCACCGACCGCGAGGCGCGTCAGCGACAGGTTGCCCTGTTCATCGCCGACTTCGATCAGTGTGAAGTCGGTGGTTCCGCCGCCGACATCGGCGACGAGGACAAGGTCGCCGGCCTTCACCTGTTCTCGCCAGGCATCGCCGCAGGCATCCAGCCAGGCGTAGAACGCCGACTGCGGTTCTTCCAGCAATGTGAGATTCTCGAACCCGGCCGCGCGGGCGGCTTCGACGGTCAGTTCGCGTGCGACGGCATCGAACGAAGCGGGGACCGTCAGCACGATCTCCTGTTGCTCGAGCCGATGGTCGGCCACGTCCTTCGCGATCGTGTGGTTCCACGCCTCGGCCAGATGCTTCATGTAGCGGGCGCTGGCCT
Source organism: Gemmatales bacterium (assembly GCA_038324795.1). Lineage (GTDB taxonomy): Bacteria > Planctomycetota > Planctomycetia > Gemmatales > Gemmataceae > JAIOQJ01. The sequence goes on along the minus strand of JBBQII010000260.1, from coordinate 1,821 downwards.
CCTGCGGAGAGACGTGGCGGGTCGTGTCCGGCGCTTTCCACGGCAGGATCGGGGCCTTGCGATCGACCCCGGCATGCGACAGCCAAGACTTCGCGGACGATACCAGCCGGGTCGGCACCTGCGAACCGAAGTTGCGCGCGAACTCGCCGACGCAATAGTCGCGGCTGGCATCCCAAGGCAGCTTGAGGCTGCCGGCCGGTTGCTCGCTGGCACCGGGCAGGTACAGGAATGAGGGCAGCAGCGGGCGCGCTTCGACGACGCCCGGGTTGACGATCTGCGGGATCGGCAGCGTCTGGCAGCGCAGGTCGTCGCCACTGCCGGTATCGACATAGGCGATGGCGCAGTTCGTGGTCCCCAGGTCGATGCCGACAACAAATCGCGATCCAGGCATGTGGCCTCCTCAAATTGATCGAGGAGCCGCGCACGAAGCAAGCGGATTGGCGGTCCGCATACTTCGTGCGCGGCTCCTGATGCTCTATTTTACGACTTGAGCCTTCATACAACACCCGGAACCACATTCGAAGGATGGCCAAGCGACATGAATTCAACTTCCAAGCGCATTCCGGGCAGCCTCCTGATCAGCGTCGGGGCGGTCATCTTTCTGGCGAATGCGGGGCTGCTGGTGCTGCAGCTGGTGGCCGGGCGGTTCCTCGCACCGTTCATCGGCTCGTCGATCGAAACCTGGACCAGCGTCATCGGCATCTTTCTGACCGGCATCGCGCTGGGCAACTGGCTGGGCGGCAAGGTCGCCGACCGGTTCCCGACGCCCAGGACGGTCTCGGTTCTGTTGATCCTCGGCGGGTTGTCGTCGCTGGGGATGATCGCCTGCTATGAATGGACGCTTGCCAGCGGGTTCTATCGCTCGCTGCCGCTGGCGCCGCGGATCCCCGTGCTGGCGTTGATCTTCTGCCTGCCGCCGGCCCTGTTCCTGAGTCTGCTGACGCCGGTCACCATCAAGCTGACGTTGCCGGATGTCAGCAGTGCCGGTCGCGTGGCCGGGTTGATCTTCGCGCTCTCGACGCTCGGGTGCCTGGTCGGCAACTACTTCACCGGCTTCTGGCTGATGGCCGAGTTCACACTGAACCAGATCACGCAAGGCGTCGGCTTCGGGCTGATCGCGTTGGCGGTTCCCATGCTGTTCATCGGGAGAGCCTCTTCGCCGCTTGCGGCGTCGCCTTCCACTTCCGAGAACTCGGATATCGGCGACGGCACCATCAACTTCCGCGGCAACATCCGCTTGGCGTACGCCGTCGTGTTTCTGTCGAGTTTCTGCGGCATGTCGATGGAGTTGACCGGGTCGCGCATTCTCGCACCGGTGCTGGGCGTCTCGCTGTTCACCTGGACCGGGATCATCGGCGTCATGCTGGCGGGCACCTGCTGCGGCAACTACCTGGGCGGCATACTGGCCGACCGCGGGGTGGGGCCCGCGCTGGTAAGGTTCGCCTTCATCCTCGCGGCACTGGCCGGGTTCACGGCCGGGCCGATGCTGCTGCGTCACTATGGGCCGGAGTTCAACGCGTCGGGCGATCCAATCACGGAAAACGCAATGCGCTTGCTGGCGGCAGTGGTCGCGGTGGTGCTCATCTGTCCCGGCATATGGCTTGGCACGCGCCGAAAGGGCCCCAGCTGCCTGGCCTGTCTGCTTGGCGGCCTGCTGGGGATGTCACTGTCGCACACGGCCGGCCGGGCGATCGACCGCGCGCTCGACCTGCGCGGGTTCACTGCCTTTCACGAAGTCGTCAGCCGCATTCTCAACTTCGACGCGGCACCGCTGATCATCCACGGCATGGGGTTCGCCTTCGGCGTGACGATCGCCCTGCT
>JBBQII010000259.1:0-6069 GCA_038324795.1 Gemmatales bacterium | reverse complement strand
TGCGGTTGAATGCTTTGTTTCCTACTTCACCGCCCGCACCACGATCCGCCCGTCGGCTTGGCCGATGGCCAGCCAGCGGCCGTCGCGATCGAACGCCATGACGCTGACGTTGTCGCCGACATCGTTGAATTCGCCGACCAGCTTTCGCGCTTTGCCGTCGTAGATGAAGATGCTGCCGCCCGCGGCGCATGCCACCCGCGCCGTCGCGGGGCAGCTGGCGAGCGCCTTCACCGGCAATTGCCCGGCGTGCATCGGCCCGTCGCCGACGCGGGTCCCCTGCTTCGCATCGCAGATCCAGATGCGGTTACCCAGGGCCGCGGCGAACAGTGACTCGTCCACGGCCACCAGGGCCGTGATCGGATCGGCCCCGAGTGAAATCCCGGCCGCGCGCGACAAGCGCTCATCGTCAGCGACCTTGCCCGCTTCCACCTGCCAGCGCGTGACGATGCCGTTTCCCTGGCCACTTGCCAGCCACTTGCCGTCAGCCGAGAAGGCGATGCAAGTGGGCACCGCTTTGTTGTCGAACTGCCAGCACTTGCGGGTGTTGTTGACCTTCACTTCCGCGACACGGGACAGGAAGAAGCCGCCCTGCTTCGAGGCGGGTCCATCCTGAACCGCCAGCGCGATCAACTCGCCGCCCGGGTGCAGACCGATACTCACCAGCGATTTGTCCCCCACGCTGCAGCAGGGCCGTTCCGCCCAGACGATGCGAAGGTCAGCCACGCGGCGGAACTGCACCTTGTTCTGGTGCAGCGAGGCCCAGACCGGTCCGTCGGCCACGGGCCACCATGCCACCTGTCGTATCGGGTCGGCGATCGCACGTGTGGGCGAAAGGGCGTCGCGGTTGCCGGGCATCGGCCAGTCGACCACCGTCTGCCCGCCGTTCATTGTGCCCCAGAACAGTCGGGTGCGATCGAGTCCGTCGAATGCCAGCGCGCTGACCGGCCCGCCGGCATCAATCGCGCCGGTGGTGTCGCCCTCTTCCTTCGGTGGATGATCGACAACGGGCAACGGCGTCGGCACCGGCTCGGGCAGACCACGGCGCGTGTTGTACCGACCGATGCCGTACGCGATTCCCATCAGGATCAGGCAGGTGACCACGAACCAGGTGCGTGTCCGCGGCCGGCGCGTCGTGACGTACAGCGGGTGAACGGTGCCCGCGATCGTGTTCTCCGCCCCGGGGATCGGCGTGGCGGTCAGGTCGTTGCCGGGCGTCGCCCAGTCAAGCGGCTTGATGTCCGGCGAGGTCGCCTGCGCCAGCAGCAATTCCAGTTCGCGCACGATGTTGAGGGCATCGGGCGGGCGGTCTTCAGGGATTTTCGCCAGCATCCGCCGGATCAGGTCGCCGCACCCGGCAGGGATGATGGCGTTCAAAAGGCATGGATCGGGAATCGGCCGGGAACAATGGCCATACATGATGTCCATCGCGCTTTTGCCGTCGAACGGCATCGTCCCCGTCAGCAGGGTGAAGTACGTTGCCCCGATCGAGTAGATGTCCGATCGCGCATCGATCCTCAAGCCCTTGCCTTGCTCGGGGCTCATGTACAGCGGCGTACCCACGACCTGCCCGTCGGGCGTACTCTGTTCCGATGATGTCTCGATCGCGGTGGCCAGACCGAAGTCAGCCAGCTTGACTGTGCCGTCGGCCGCGCGCATCACGTTCGACGGCTTGATGTCGCGGTGCACCAACCCTGTCTGGTGGACGGCCGCCAGGCCGCGGCAGGCGTCGATCATCACCTGCGTGGCCTCGACCCAGCCGAACGGCCCCCACTTGCGGATGCGGTCATGCGCGCTGCCGCCTTCCATCAATTCCATGACGAGATAGACGATCCCCTTCTGCTGGTCGGCCTCGTACACGGCCACGACGTTCTGGTGATTCAGCCGGGCAGCGGTGCGTGCTTCCCGCAGGAACTTGCGTACCGCCTCCGGCATCGCGGCGATGCCTTCGCGCAGCACCTTGATCGCCACTGATCGCTGCAGAATCGGGTCGATCGCTTCGTAGACGACTCCCATGCCGCCCCGGCCCAGCCGGCGGATGATCTGGTACTTGCCCAGCTGTTTGCCCGACAGGTGATCACCGACGATCTCTTCTTCCGAAGCATGATCGGTCGGGGCCAGCAGCGATTCAGACGGGTTGCTCGACGCGGTCGCCATGAAGGGGGATGCCTTTCGCTCTCTCAGGATCATCATGAGCGTAGGCGGATTCGAGCGGCGGGACAAGGGAAATTAGTGGGCAGTGGGCAGTGGGCAGTGGGCAGTGGGCAGAGAAGATGTTGTTTCTGTTCTGTCCTCTGTCCTCTGTCCTCTTTTCTGTTCCCGCCGGCCTCGTCGCGGGGTATGCTGCCGAAGTTGCTGTCCTGCCGAACTTCCTTTCCCTTCGAGAGTGCTTCGATGAAACGCTTCCTGTTCACATTGGCCGTGCTGGCGTTCGCGATGCCGAACGCGCGGGCCGAGGTCAAACTGCCGCCGGTACTGAGCAGCCATATGGTGCTGCAACGCGACATGCCGGTGCCGATCTGGGGCACGGCCGCGCCGGGCGAGAAAGTGACGGTCGCCTTCCAGGGGCAGACCAAAACAACCGAGGCCGGCAAGGACGGCAAATGGATCGTCAAACTCGATGCGCTCAAGACCAGTGCCGAACCGGCGAAGCTGACCGTCAACAACATCACGCTGGATGATGTGCTGGTGGGCGAAGTGTGGGTCGGCTCCGGGCAGTCGAACATGCAGGGCACCGTCGGCGGCTATTCGAAGGGCGACCCGGTCCTCGCGAAGCTGGGCGAAGGCACCTACCCGACGCTGCGCTATGGCACCGCCACGGGCGTCTGGCGCGTCTCCGACCCGAAGAACAACCCCGGCTTCTCGGCGATTCTCTTCTCGATGGGCGTGCGCCTGAACCAGGACCTGGGTGTACCAGTAGGCCTGCTGCACGGCTCGGTCGGCGGTACACCTTCAGGCTACTGGCTGAGCGAAGAAGCATACAAGAGCGACGAAGCATGCAAAACGCTCGCGGCCAAGCTGGCTTCCACTTACAATCTGGAAGCGGAACAGAAGAAGCTGGAAGCCGCGCTGGCCAAGTGGGAAAAAGACGTCGAAGTTGCGAAGAAAGACGACAAACAGCCGCCACGCAAGCCGACGCTGACCCCGGCGCCGGGCACGTCGAGCGGCCAGATTGGCAATCTGTACGAGAAGCATATCCGCGGCATGCTGCCGTACGCGATCCGCGGCGTCCTCTGGGACCAGGGAGAGAGCGGCACCGCCATCAACGGCATTGATCAGTACACACTGATGGGCGCCCTGATCCGCGGCTGGCGCAAGGAATGGGGACAGGATATCGCGTTCCTGTATGTTCAGAAGCCGAGCGGCGATGGCTGCGCCTGGGACCCGGCCGACCCGGTGACGAACAAGGCCAGCCCGTTCGCCGCTCTGCCGGCCATGCAGGCGAACAACGGCCAGTACCGCGAGAATCATGTCAAGATTCGCACGTACCCCAACACCGCCATGGTTGAATCAAGCGACATGGGCAACGGCGTGCACCCGACCAACAAGTCGGGTTACGGCACGCGCGCGAGCCGGGTGGCACTCGGCTTCGTCTACGGCAAGAAGATCGAGTACCAGGGGCCGACCTATGCATCGCATGCGGTCGAGGGCGATACCGTGCGCATCAAGTTCACGCACGCCGGCCAGGGCCTGGCATTCAAGCATGGCGAGAAGCTGCAGGGCTTCGCCATCGCGGGCGAAGACAAGAACTTCCGCTGGGCCAATGCAGTCATCGACGGCGACACCGTGGTTGTCTCGAGCCCCGAAGTGAAGAAGCCGCTCGCGGTTCGCTATGCGTTCGCCCAGCAGCACCCGTGGGCGAACTTGTTCAACAAGGACGGCCTGCCCGCCCAGACGTTCCGGACGGATGAATGGTGATACGCACCGATCCGGTAAAGCCGCGACGCGCAGCGGAGCGCTCCGCTGCGCGTCGCGGCTTCACATCAACCTCTCGAATAATACCCACCTTGACAGCGTTGCCGATTCAACGTAAACCGTGTCGTTTGTTGAAGTGACGGGGAAGGATCCCCGGCTTTGAGCAAGGGGCATGGTATGTCCGAAAAAGCAAGTCGGCGATTTTCCCTGTCACCCGCCCGGTTGAACATTCTCGAACTGATGCGCCTGTCGCGCGATGTGCCGCTCGTCACGGCGGAACGCACGATGAAGCTGGCCCCGCTGGCGGAAGCCCGGCGACGTGGGTCGGTCAAAATCTCATGGACGATGCTGTTCCTGAAGGCGTTTGCCACGGTGGCCGCTCGTCGGCCCGAACTTCGCCGGGCGTTTATGAAGTATCCCTACAAGCACCTGTATGAGCACCCGGTCAGCATCGGCACCGTCATCGTCGAGCGCGAATGCGAAGGCGAACGGTTCCCGCTGAACTTCCGTTACAGGAAACCCGATCGCCAATCACTGGTCGACCTGCAGATGGAGTCAACACGCTGCCAGACCGTGCCGCTCGAAGAAGATAAGTCGTTCCGCCAGATGCGCACGATCGGCAAGCTGCCGCAGCCACTCCGCCGGCTGGCGTGGGCGATGGGCTACCACTGGTCGGGCAGCAAGCGGGCGCACTACTACGGAACGTTCGGCATCAGTTCACCCGCATCGGACGGGGCCGGGCTGACGACCATCGTTTCGCCGCTGACCTGCACATTGCACTACGGCATGTTCGATGACGACTATCGCCTGCCGATGCGTGTCACGTTCGATCATCGCGCGATCGACGGCGCGCCGATCGCGCGGGCACTGGCCGAGATGGAACAAGTGCTGCTGAGCGACATGATCGCCGAGATCCGGCAGATTCCCGCCGCCAGCATGGCTGCGTGATTGCGCTTGCCACTTCAGTCGTTCCGCACGATCATGCCGATACGGTCACACCGTTGGGATGACCGCTAAACATAGTGAGACCCCCGATGCCGCGCGCCGAGATTGACGACACATTTGCCGAGGCGTTCCGCAGCCTGTCCGCGGAGGTGCTGATCACGGCCCGCGATCGCAAATGGCTGGATGCCGCGGTGCGGGCCTGCACAGGCAATGCATCATCCACGATCCTTTGCGATTGCGAGGCGGGGCTGGACCGCTACGTCGGTCCGGGTGGGGATGAATCGTTCGCAACGCCCGACGGCCGACCGGGGGCGATCGTCCAGTTGCATGTGCCGCGCTTTCGCAAGGACCGTGTCGAAGCGCTGGAACGCGCCGTGCTGGTGCGCGTCAGCCAGAACGTGCTGCCGTGCCCGACGACGGCCTGCTTCAATGTGCATCGCGATGTCGAGACGTACTACAAATTGGGCCGTAAGGTGGGGTTCTTCGGCGACGGGCATCAGTTCCGCGACGTGCGGCATGGCCGTAAGGGCTGGGTGATCCCGATTCTTTCGGGCGAGTTCTTCATCGAAGGCCGGGTAGGTTATCGCGAAGGGCTGATGGGCGGCAACCTGTGGTTCATGGGAGCAACCGCCGATGCCGCGCTCGAGGCGGCCGACCGGGCGGCGACCGCGGTGGCCGGGTTCCCGGGTGTCATCACGCCGTTCCCGGGTGGCGTGGCGTCGAGCGGGTCGAAGGCGGGCAGCCGGTATTCGTTCACCATCGCCAGCACCTTCGCGGAGTTCTGCCCGACACTGCGGGAGAAGCTGGGCGACAAGTCGCGGGTCCCGGCCGGGGTGACGTCAGTGCAGGAGATCATCATCAACGGCAGGGATCTGGCAACGATCGTGAAAGCCACGCAACTGGCAATTGCCGCCGCCGTGGAGACACCGGGTCTGGTGAAGATCTCCGCCGGCAACTACAACGGCAAACTCGGCAAAAGCTTCATCTACCTGCACCCGGAGAAGCAGCCGGTGGTGGCCGCGGTGGTGGAGTCGAAGTTTTGAAAGGCGAGCCATCCTGGCTATTCATTTGGCTTCGGAAAAGCGTCTTCAACCTTGAAGTTTCCGACCTCGCGTCCATCAAGTACGACCGGTATCGAACTTCCAGGCCTGTAATCGATCCGCGACCGATATGTGGGTGTGTCGGACGGTCCCGTGGGATCGGTGTAAGCTT
>JBBQII010000258.1:0-6092 GCA_038324795.1 Gemmatales bacterium | reverse complement strand
GTCCAAGTGCGACAGCAAGAGTGTCGGCCTGACTTGGAACTCGAACGCCGCCGACATCGAGAATGGCTCGGTCGCCAAGTCCTTCGAGATGCTCAAGCCGTGGATCCGTTCCTGCCACATCAATGACCTCGAAAACGACGCCAACGGCAAGTACCCGTATCGCGAACTGTTCGCCCTGCTTCGCGGCATGGACTACGACCGCTACACGATGATCGAAGTCGGCAAGACACCGCCCAGCGTCGAGGCGGGCCTGACGTTCCTGAAGGAATACAAGACGTTGTGGACCAAGCTGGCGAATGCGTAGTTCATTGATTGAGAACCGACAACGCCTTCGTGCATCCCTTCGGGATGCACGCTAACCGCGCGTCCCACTATGCTCCGTCTCATCGACAATTCGACGCTGCAGACGGTCGCTCTGGGGACCGGGGCGCTGGGCATTGTCAGCGGGGCGCTCGGCTCGTTCGCGGTACTTCGCCGACAGAGCCTGCTGGGCGATGCCCTCTCGCACGCGGCCCTTCCCGGTATCGCCATCGCGTTTCTGCTGTTCGGCAAAGCACCTCTCTTGTTTCTCGTCGGGGCGGCACTGGCGGGCTGGCTGGCCACGCTTCTGGTGATGCAGATCATCCGCTTTTCACGCATCCCCTTCGACACGGCATTGGGTGGCTCGCTGGCGGTCTTCTTCGGCTTCGGCCTGGTCCTCATGACCTATATCCGCCGAAACAACATTCGCGGCGCATCGGAAGTCGGCCTCGAACGGTACCTTTACGGTCAGGCCGCGACCATGCTTTCAGCTGACCTCTACGCGATCGCGATTCTCGGCGGCTTCTGCGTGTTCATGCTGTTGCTGTTCTGGAAAGAGATGAAGCTGTTGAGTTTCGACCCGGCCTTCGCCGCCAGCATCGGCTACCCGATTCGCCGGCTCGACATGCTGCTGACGGCATTACTGGTGGTCGCCATCGTCATCGGCCTGCAGAGTGTGGGCGTCGTGTTGATGAGCGCCCTGATCGTCGCCCCGGCCGCCGCGGCCCGGCAGTGGACCCATCGACTCGGCGTCATGGTCGCCCTCGCGGCAGGCTTCGGTGCCGTATCCGGCATCGCGGGCACTGTCGTGAGCGATCAACTCAGCGCTCCGGGGCGCGTGGTGCCGACCGGGCCGACGATTGTGCTGGTGGCCGTCGGCCTGGTGGTGGTCTCGTTCATGAATCGCCTGCTTCGCTCCCGCCCCTCGGCGAACGCATCGCTGGAACAGGGGCCCGCATGATCCCCGATCAGATCGAGATCGTGTTGATGATGGCCCTGACGGCGGTCGCCTGCTCGTTGCTCGGCGTCTTCCTCGTGCTGAAGCGCATGGCCCTTCTCAGCGATGCCATCGGCCATGTGCTGCTGTTGGGCATTGTCGTCGCCTTCCTGATCACCGGCAGTCTGCGGTCGTTTTCCCTGGTTCTCGGTGCTGCCCTTTCGGGGCTGGCGCTGACGGCTGTGGTCGAACTGCTGTCGCGCAGCCGACTGGTCAAGGAAGATGCAGCGATCGGCCTCGCGTTCCCCGCGCTGTTCGCGCTTGGCATCCTGCTGGCGTCGCTGTACTGCCGGAACACGCATCTGGACATCGATCGTGTCTTCTTCGGCATCCCCGAACTGGCCCCGCTGCAGCGGCTCGACATCGGCGTCTACGATATGGGCATGCTCTCCCGCTGGGTAATGACAGGCATGGTGCTGATCAACGGCCTGTTCGTCGTGCTGTTCTTCAAGGAACTGAAGATCACGACGTTCGATGCCCCGCTGGCTGCCACGCTCGGCTTCATGCCGTTGCTGCTGCACTATGTGCTGCTGGGACTGGTGTCGCTGACAGCGGTTACCGCGTTCGAAGCAGTCGGTCCGGTGCTGGTCGTTGCCTACATGATCGTGCCCCCGGCCACGGCGTACCTGCTGACCGATCGATTGGGGCGCATGCTTTGGCTCAGCGCCTTGATTGGCGCCATCGGGCAACGATCGGTACGCTGATCGCGCAGGAACTGGACATCAATATGGCCGGCTCGGTGGCGACCATGCTGGGCCTGATGTTCGCGGCCACGTTTATCGCCGCCCCCGAACGCGGGCTGGTGGTTCAAGTCGTGCGGCGAATGCGGCAACGGCAGGACTTCTTCGGCCTGATGGTGTTGATCCATCTTCTTCAGCATGAAGGGACCGCCGAAGAAGCGAATGAATCTCGCGAGGCCGGGCTGCACGAACATCTCGGCTGGCGGCCGGGTGATGTGCGGGCCATCGTCCACCGTGTCGAACGCCGGGATTGGGTGGTCGTGAATGACGGACTGTTGAAGTTGACCGATGCCGGCCGTAACCGCGCCCGTCAGGCACTCGAAGGAACGCGTGCGTATACTGAGGCGAGCGCCCCTTCACCCGGTATCACCCATGCCTGACTGGCTGCAGCGACATATTCCCGAGCATTGGACCACCTTACACCTGTTCGCGCTGGCGCTCGGGCTGTTCGTCGTCAGCTTCACGGTCAGCATTCTTGCGGTCGGTTACGCCATTCTGAAGATCCCGCCCGACTACTTCTCCAGCGACAGGGCCCGGGCACGCTGGCAGGGGCGTCATCCGCTTATCCGCATCCCGCTGATCATTCTGAAGAACCTCGCCGGCCTGGCGCTGATCGGCCTGGGGGTGATCCTGTCACTGCCCGGTGTGCCGGGGCAGGGGGTGCTGACCATCCTGCTCGGGGCCATGCTGATGGACTTCCCCGGTAAGCTTCGCTTCGAACGGTGGCTGGTCAGCCGTCGCGGCGTGATGAGCACCATCAACAAGATCCGCGTCCGCTACGGCAAAGAGCCATTGGCGTCGGCAAATGATTGCAAACAAGTCCCGTGACGCTACAACACCAAGAGAATCACTGGCCAAGCGAAAAGGCAACTTCGATGCAGAAGATCATTACCGGCAAGGCGTTCGTTCTGGGCGACAACCTCGACACCGACCAGATCATCCCCGCGCAGTATCTGACCTACAACCCGGCGATCCCTGCTGAATACAAGATGTTCGGCAAGTTCGCCCTCAGCGGCGTGCCCGACGCGCAGTCCGGACTGCCGAAGGGGCATGTGCCGTTCCACACGGACGACGAGTTCATCTCGCCCTACAAGATCATCATCGGCGGCAAGAACTTCGGCTGCGGTTCATCGCGCGAACATGCCCCGATCGCGCTCGCGGCGGCGGGCATCGGGGCGGTGGTGGCCGAGTTCTACGCGCGCATCTTCTACCGCAACTCGATCAATGGCGGCTATCTGACGCCCCTGGAAAGCACGAAGCGGCTGGTGGATCAGATTTGTACGGGGGATGAGTTGACCATCGACATTCCCGGCAGGGTGCTGACCAACCACACGACCGGCGACAACTGGGAACTGCAGGGCCTGGGCGAGATTGAGCCGATCCTCGAAGCGGGCGGCATCTTTAATTACGCGAAGAAGATCGGCATGGCCGGCGTCTGAACCGGTGACTGCATTTTTATTGCCTGTTCCGCTTGTTTTCGACACAATGGGCGGAACACGAACCGCACTGTCCGCACCTTTGGAGACTGTTTTCATGAGGACGATTTCGGTATCCGCCCGGCTGTGCGCCGTGGCCGTTCTACTTTCCTTCGTCAGCTTCGCGAACGGTCAGGCCAAGGACGCCCCTGCGACCGACAAGAAGCCGGCAACGATCAAGATCCTGCTGCCGGACAACCTGTACAAGCCGGCCGAGGTGCGCATCGAAGGCGTGCCGACCAAGCAGTCGGGATCGGAACGCAGTTTCGTGACGCCGGCCCTCGAACCGGGCAAGACCTACACGTACAAGATCGAAGCGACCATCGAGCCGAACAACTACACGAAGATCATCCGCACGCGCGAGATCACCTTCAAGTCGGGCGAGGAACTCACGCTCGACCTGCGCAAGAAGGACGGGAAAATTGTCGACGACGTCCGCATCCGCTGGGTGCCGACGCCGGACGATGTCGCGGAAGAAATGTGCAAGTTGGCCAAGGTGACCAAGGACGACGTCGTCTATGATCTCGGTTGCGGGGACGCGATCCTGATCCGCACCGCGGTGAAGAAGTTCGATGCGAAGAAAGCCGTCGGCGTCGATATCGATCCGAAGAAGGTCGCCGAGGCGACCATGAAGGTCGACGAAGAAAAGCTGAAGGACAAGATCACCATCCGCGAAGGCAACGCACTGAAGGCCGACAAGAAGGACATCGGCGACGCAACCGTGCTGATGACCTACATGGGCAACGAACTCAACAGCCAGCTGCGGCCGATCCTGTGGGCGAACCTGAAGCCGGGCACGCGCATCGTGTCGCACCGCTTCAACTTCGGCGACTGGAAGCCGGAGAAGACTGTTGTCTTCAAGGGGGCCGACGGTGACGAATACACGTTGCACGTCTGGACCGTGACCGGCAAGGAAACCGAAGGCAAGTACGACAAGAGCGACAAGGACCCGGAATAAGCCCTCACCACGACATCAATCACGAATGAGGATTCACCCCATGCGTTTGCTGAGCCTTTCGCTCGTCGCCCTCGTCAGCCTGACAGGCTGGGCGGTCGGGCAGGAAAAGAAGTCGGCCACGATCAAGATCCTGCTGCCCGATCAGCAGTACAAGGAATCAGCGGTCACGGTCGAAGGTGTACCGACCAAGTCGATCGGCGCGGTGCGCACGTTCATCACACCGGCCCTCGAACCGGGCAAGACGTACACTTACAAGATCGAAGCGACCATCGAGCCGAACAACTACACGAAGATCACGCGCCCGCGCGAGATCACCTTCAAGGCGGGCGAGGAAGTCTCCGTCGACTTGCGTGTCAAGGACGACAAGCTCGACAAGATCGTCGTCCGCTGGGTTCCCACGCCGGACGACATCGTCGACAAGATGGCTGAGATGGCCAAAATCGGAAAAGACGACATCGTCTTTGATCCGGGCTGCGGCGATGCGGTCATGCTGATCCGCCCGGTCAAGATGCTGAACGCGAAGAAGGGCATCGGCATCGACATCGATCCGAAGATGGTGAAGGCCGCTCAGGAGAAGGCCAAGGCCGAGGGCGTGGCCAACAAGATTGAAATCATCGAAGGCAATGTGCTCAACGAGAAGGACATGGCCGGCCTGAGCGAAGCAACCGTTGTTCTCGTTTACATGGGCGACGACCTGGGTGCCCGCATGAGCCCGCTGCTTCAGAAGATGCTCAAGCCGGGTGCCCGCGTGGTGTCGCACCGCTTCACGCTCGGCGACTGGAAGCCGGACAAGACCGAAACCGTGAAGGGTGCCGACGGCGACGAATACACCCTGCACTACTGGGAAGTGAAGAAGAAGTAACCGTTTAGCGGGCATCCCGAAGGGATGCCCGTTTGCCATTCATGGTTCACCTCACCCCTCTCCGTTTCGCCCTTGCGATCGCAGTCATCGCGATCGGCTATGCCGCACTGTCGCTGGCCCGGGGGCGGCCGTTTCTCATCGGCGATTGTCCCTACTACGCCGCCACGACGCATACGCTGCTGCACGATGGCGACTGGGACTTGCGCAATCAACTCCCCGGCGATGTACCCGACCACCACGGCTTCTTCGCCCTGTCGATCGACGGCCGCATCGTGCCGAAACACTCGGTGCTGATGCCGATCGTGTCGATCCCGTTCTACTTCATCTTCGGGACACTCGGCTTTCTCATCGTGAACCTGATCACGACGTTTGCTCTCATCTGGGGGATAATGCGTCTGGCGGGCGGCGACCTGGCGGCTCGATGGCTGGCGCTGGTGGCGTATCTGTCGACGCCGTTCCTCGCTTACACCGTGAATTATTCGCCTGATGTCTTCGCCACTTCGTTGTTCACCTGGTCTTGTGTGTTTGCCGTCCGCAACAGGCCATTGGCGTGCGGTGTCTGCGCGGGGCTTGCGGTCTGGGCGAAAATCACCATGGTGCTGCTGCTGTTGCCGCTGGCGCTGATCATCGTCCCGCCCGGCTGGCGGGCAACGCTGAAGTGCGGTCTGGCGGCGGCCGTCGCCGTCAGCCCGATGCTGATCATTCAGGCGCATCTGTTCGGTTCGCCGTTCGTTACCGGCTACGACCGCGATGCGCGCCT
>JBBQII010000257.1:0-6101 GCA_038324795.1 Gemmatales bacterium | reverse complement strand
GCGTGTAGATCATGGTCGTGCTGACGTCCGCATGGCCCAGCAGTTCCTGCACGGTGCGGATGTCGTAGCCATCTTCGCGAAGCCCGAGCGCAGGCAACGGACGGCATCCGCGCGGCGGCGTGGTCGTGGTCGGGTGTTCGGGCAGGACGGGCATCGGGTCGATTCCTGGGTGAATGGGGGGAGATTACCGGACCGCCTCGGGGGTTGTCAAATCATTTCCTGAGAAGATTGTTGAGGTCAGCGGACATCGGTTATCACCGTGTGGCGTCATTATCACCTCGGACGCGGGATTTTCGGTGGGTGCTTGACAGATTTGATGCGTGCGCTTACTTGCTTTGCACGACAACATGCTCTTCATCGATTATCACCATTCGGGCGTCATTATCACCATTCGGGCGTCATTATCACCTGCGCGACCTCATTATCACGGAGGGTGTGGGTGAAATGATAACGAGTTGTGAAGGCCTTGCAGGACAGCGGTCGGGCGACGGTTGGCGTCGTTGCCGCAGAGGTGAGTTTTTGCGTGGTCGATGCCCAGCCGATGCAGGACGGTGGCGTCGAAGAGGTGAGCAGGAGGAGGGCAGCTTACCGTGCGTCGCGGCGAAACGATAGCGGACGAAGCGGTAGATGGCGAAACTGTGTTCGTTGGGCACAGGCTTTGCAGAAGAGCCATCCAATGACACCGCGATTCAACGTACGGAAGCGACCACCATGTTGAAGACTAACAGCCCGGTTGCCGATACACCGGGCCCGGGAAATGCGTTGCCGGTCCCCACGGAGGTGGCGTTCCCGTTCCGCCGTCTGGCACTGGCGGCGCTGACACTGCTGCTGGTCGGGCTGTGCGTGCTGCTGGCGTTTCCATTTCTGTCGGCCATCGCGTGGGGGGTCGCGCTCACGATTGTCGCCTGGCCGATGTACCGGCAGATTCGTCGCCGGGTGACATCACCGTACTGGTCGGCGCTCATCGCCACATGGGTCGTGTTTCTGGTGCTGATCGTGCCGGGACTTTTCATCTCTTATCAACTGATTAACGAAGCAAGTTCCAGCGTGCAACAGATGAAAGCCGACGACTTCAACGAAACGATGCGCAGTCGGCTGGGAAAGTATGAGTCTTTGCAAGGCGCTTTGGGATGGGTCGATCGAGCCAACATCGATCTGGATGCCGAACTGCGAAAACTGGTCATTTCATACACCCGGAATGCCGGCTCGCTGATGCAGGGGTCGCTGTTCGCGATCGCTCAGTTCGCGATCGCGTTGTTCATCATCTTCAATTTTCTGAAAGATGCGCCATCGCTGCGGGCGAATGCCCGTCGGCTGCTGCCGATGTCCGCAGAGGATTGCCAACGCGTGTTCAGTTCGGCCGCCGATTCGGTGCATGCGAACATCTACGCGACCGTGGCGACCAGCCTGATCAATGCGGTGACGGGCGGGTTGCTGTTTTGGGCACTCGGGTTGCCATCGCCGGTCTTGTGGGGTGTCGTGATCTTCGCGTTGAGCGTGCTGCCGATACTCGGGATTTTCCTGGTATGGCTGCCAGCTTCGATCTATCTGGCCCTCACGAACCAATGGGGCGGGGCAGCGCTGCTGGTCGCGTGGGGCATCGGTTCCGCCATTCTCGTGGACAGCTTGCTGTACGTGCGCATGGCCGGGAAGCGGATGCGGCTGCATCCGGTGCCGTCGCTGCTGGCGTTTCTCGGCGGACTGGCGGTATTCGGGCCATCGGGGATGATCCTGGGTCCGGCGATTCTCTCGGTCACCGTGGCGATCCTCGAAGTATGGCATGAGGAAGAAGTGGAAGCAGCCGTTGACGCCGCCGCTGCCGCTGCCGCCGACACTCAGCCGATCATCGAGCGGAAGCGAGCCAACCCGGCGGCGTAGACCGCCCGCCATTCGCCGACCGGTTCCACCGCGTCGCGGAAGCGGACCATGCCGGCCACGGCGTCGGCCACTGTGTACTGATCGGAAATCCCGTGCTGATCGCGCAGCCAGTTCTCGCAGCCTGCCAGAGCGGCGACCGCGGCACCCAGAGCAGGGCCTTCGTTCGAGTGCAGCCGTTCGAGCCGACGGTTGACGACCGTTGCCAGAATCTCGCCCATCAACGCACTTTGCGCGATGCCGCCCGAGACGGTGGTCCGGCTGATCTTCTGCCCGGCCGCGGCATGTTCTTCCACTGCCAAACCGATCAGATCCGCCAGTGCTTCGAGGGCAGCGCGAAAGCGAACGCCCGGGTCGCTTGGCTCATGCGGGTACCACTCCAAGCGCGGCTTGGCGATCCCCAGCGATGGCTCGGAGAGTACGAACGGCAGCACACCGACACCGCCGCACCCGGGCGGAACCGCGCGGGCAGCCTTCTCCAGTGCGGCCCAATCCGGCTTCGGGCCGACGATGCGATCGAGGAACTGCGCCCCGTTGCTGTAGCAGCGCATCCACAGGTACGGGCCCCAGTTCAGCCGCATCACGTCGAGATTGCCCGATGTCGGCATGCGGTCCGATGACGAGTTCACCACGGCCGAGTTGCCGAGGATGATGGCGACTTGCCCGTCATCGACGGCACCGCCGCCGACCAGACCGGCGGCCTGGTCATCAAGCGTGGGAAACACGGCCGGGCGATGTCTCGGTGCCAGGCAGATCTCGGCCGCGACATGATCGGCCAGCACGCCGACCGGTTGGTTCATGCCGACGATGCGCGGCAGTTGGCTGAACGCCCAATCGCGGTGTGCCGGGCTTTCCAGACAGCCGAGCATTTCCTCGCACCATTCGTTCGTGCGGAAGTCCATGATGCCGGTGGAAGCGGCAGATGAGACGCTGATCACGTCGAAGTTGCCGGTGAGGTACCCGGCGGCGAGCGGGCCATGCGGCAGGATGCGATGGGTGCGTTTCCAGTCAGACTCGGCGAGCGTCGCTTCGTCTTTCACCAGATGGCTGAGCGAATAGCGGATCGCCCACGGACCGCCGATCAGCTTCTTCACGGCATCCGGACCGCCGAGCCGGGCCTGGCCCTTCGCGTGGTACTCAGCCAACGTTTGATCGTTCCAGCAGATCGCGCGGCGGACCTGGTTGTTGTGTACGTCGATGCGGCCGGCCGAGTGATGTGTCGCGGAGATACCGCCGGCGACCCAATCGTGCAGCCGACCTTGCCCGAGCAGCTTGGCCGCGACGGCGCGCGTGCAGGCGCGGGCCTGGCCTTCCAGCTGCATCAGGTTCAGCTCGGCCACGCCGCCGTCGGTCCACAGGTCAGTCGGCAGCCGTGTCTCGGCCACGACATGCCCCTTCAGGTCGAATGCGAGACACTTCACGGCGCCGGTGCTGAAGTCCCAACCGGTGATGATCGACGCGGGTGGAATGCAGCGGAGAGTTTCGGCCATGGAGGATGATCCGGAAGAGGACATTGATTGCTTGTCAGCGACGGATCGTCAGCGCGATTCAATAAAGGCCGGCTTGTCCTTGCGGCGACCGAGGACCCACTCATAGACCTTGGTGTACTTTTCCGCCTTGCGCAGCCAGGAATACTCTTCGAACGCGAACCGGCTGGCGGCCACGCCCATAGCTCGCGCGGCGGGGACGTCGGCGGCCAGTTTCACCATGCCGGCGGCGTAGTCGTCGATCATCTTTTCCTTCTCCTGCAGCGGGACTTTGATGCCGATGCCGTCGTGGATCAACCCGCCCGGGCCGCCGTAGTCGACGACGAGGCAGGCCATGCCGCAGGCCATCGCCTCGACGACGACGCCGGCCCCGAGTTCGCGGATGGACGGGAACGCGAAGACATCTGCCGTGCGCAGCAGGTCCGCGACTTCCGGCTGTGTTTTCCAGCCGAGCATCTGGACGCAGTCCTGCAGTTGATGCTTCCGGATGATCGATTCGAGCAACGGTCGTTCGGGGCCATCGCCGACAATGAGCAGCTTGTGCTTCCGCAGAAGCGGATCCCGGCCGAACGCTTCAACGACGACATCAGCGCACTTGTAAGGTACAAGGCGTCCGGCGAACAGGAACGTGAGCGATTCGGACGCAGGCCGTTCTTTCGGGTAGAACGTGGCCGGGTCGAAGCCGACTTCGGGGAAATCGATCACCCTGCCGTGCATCTTGATCGGCAGGTCGGCGATGGTGTGCGGGAAGGCAGCAAGGATGGCGGCCGAGCGCGCGTAGGTGGTCCGGTGGTACGGGGCCAGCTTGCAGGCATCGCGGACAAAGGTCATCCACTCACGTTCGCGGCGCAGCTCGCCGTAGTAGGCACGCGGCCAGGCGAGCCCGCCGTTGAGCGGACCGAGCACGAACGGCACGGGCGACCAGCTGGCGAGCGGACTGGGCAGCGTCGGCGACATTGGCGTGATGCGCTGCACGATGTCGAACCTTCCCGAATCGAGATCGGCCCGGAAGCGCTTCCAGACTTCCCATTCGAAGCAGACGTATGCGGGATAGTTCAGCGCGATGTTGGTGGTCCAGCCCGTGCTGGTGCCGCCACGAGCCCACTTGGCGATGGCATTGATCGGCTTGGCGATGTATTCGCTGTCGATATAGACGACCTTTGCCTTGCCGAACCCCGCTGTCTCGATGTTGGGGCGATTGCGGATCTGTGTGGCGACGGTGACGTCGTGAAGCTCGGCCAGGCTGCGGCAGGTCTGGTAACCCACCACCGGCAATGATGGCCATTGAGGGTTGCAATCATCCGCTACCAGCAACAGTCGCATCGGTGCCTTTCGTCAGCGCGGGCGAGCTGGGGACGTCAGTCCCCTGTGCTTCTCAACGTAGTGTACGGCCCCGCGTCGTGCCCAGCAATCGGGGCTGGGCTTGCTCCCTGAAGGGCATTGATGTTGAATAGCTTCCTTCCGTTGTCGCGATCGGAGTGATTTTACACGCATGGGTCAGGTTGCCGTTTATTTCGTCTGCGTCGGCACCCTGGTGCTGACGCTGTACCTGCTGCGCGCGTATGGCCTCGGGGACGGCGCGCGCAAGGCTTGGCTGATCGTAATGATCCTCGCCCCCTCGTGGATGGCGGTCAAGGTGCCGTTGATCGCGCTTGATGCACGTTCGATCTGTGCCCTCACGATCCTCATCTGGTCTCTTGGTCAGCCGTACATCAGCCGGCCGGGCAATGGCTGGTATATGGCCGATCTGTTCGTGATCTTGATCATCGTGATCGTTACCGTGTCGCAGATTCTCAACAAGAGCGTGTCGCCGCTGGCCCCGCTCGACCCGATCCGGGCCTATGCCCTGCCCTACCTCGTCGGGCGGATGTTCATCTATTCTGCCGAGGACATTATAAAGTGTCTGCCGGTTGCGTGCGTCTGTCTGACGGCGATCGGTATTTATGCGATCTTTGAAGGGGTCAGCGGTATCAATCCGATGGAGTCGGTGATCGGCCGACCATGGAAGGATGCGGAAGAGCATTCCGTCAATGGCGTGGTCGGCGGCGAGGAACTCGATTCGCGACGTTTCGGCCTGAAACGCGCCTATGTGGGGCAGACGCACCCGATCTACTTCGGCTTGACGCTGGCGATGCTCTTGCCCTGGGCGATCGAGGCCGCGGTGCAGTCGTTCAACCGGCGCGGGCCGTGGTGGTGGCGGCTGGTGCCGCTGCTCATGCTGGCGGGCGTGGTCACCACTGGTTCCCGTGCGGCACAGATTTGTTCGCTGATCGTGATCTACCTGATGCTGTTTCAGGCCGTGCCGAGGCTGCGGCCATTGATGGTGCTAACCGTGTTGTTTGGCGGTATCGGCTTCTACGGGATGCGTGACGAATTGATCGAGCTGCTGCAAGACTACGTAGGTGAGAACAAGGACGGGGATGCATTCGTAAAGATCGACGGAGAACTTTACGAATACTCGGGGACCAAACACCGCGACCTGCTTGAGATCGTCTACAAGGATGCGAAGGAAACGACCGGCTGGTTCGGCTACGGCACGCTGATTCGCAAGGTTCCACGCGATTCGGATATGGACGAACGCTTCGTCTCCATCGACAATCACTATTTGGTGTTCCTGCTGCAGTACGGCTATGTGGGCGTGGTCGCGTTCTTTCTGCTGGCCGGCAGCGTGGTCTGGAATTTGCTGCCACCGATTCGCGGGGCTGTCGGTCCCGCGGCCCGCATGACCGCGGGAACGCT
>JBBQII010000256.1:0-6110 GCA_038324795.1 Gemmatales bacterium | reverse complement strand
GCCGAGGGGCAGAAGGACCTGATGAGCCACTTCGGCAAGGGCTTCGAGCCGGGCGAAGAGGCATACAACGGCATCGCGATCGAACATCATGGTGACGGGGCGGCATGCCTGAAGGCCGCCCACGCGGTGCTCGAGTGCCGGGTCGAAAGCAGCCACCCGGCCGGGGACCATGTGCTCGTGGTCGCGACCGTGGTTGCCGGCCGGCAGCAGACCGACGGTCGGCCCGGCGTGCATGTTCGTCGCAGTGGGTCGCACTATTGAAGCTGTGGTTGATGAAATAAGGGCCGATGATGGTAAAGCGGGCGCTGGAAACGAGAACATCATTCCGAAGTTACATTCTTGCCAAGCCGGATCGTTGCATCGCTGTTACAGCTGATCCGCGACAAGGTGGCGGCCGACGACGCGATTATTTCGACCATCAGCTTTTCGGACGGCGAACTGAAGCAACTTTTCCCGTGAGGAATGATGAACCAGGCAACTGCTGAATCGCCACTGGTGTCCCGGCTTCGCGCCATCGTCGGCCCCGAGAACCTTCTGACGGCCGCATGCGATTTGATGGTCTACGAATGCGATGGCTTCACCATTGAGAAGAAGCAGCCCGAAGTCGTCGTGTTTCCGCGTTCGACGCAAGACATCGTCGCGATCGTCAGCCTCTGCAATGAGTTGGACGTGCCGTTCCTCGCCCGCGGGGCCGGCACCAGCCTGGCGGGAGGCTGCGTCCCGGTC
Source organism: Gemmatales bacterium (assembly GCA_038324795.1). GTDB lineage: Bacteria > Planctomycetota > Planctomycetia > Gemmatales > Gemmataceae > JAIOQJ01. The sequence continues at coordinate 5,384 of JBBQII010000256.1, read as the reverse complement.
GGCGGCGGCGTGATGATTGCGCTTGCACGCATGAAGAAGATTCTTGAAGTGAACTACCGCGACCGCTACGCCGTGGTCGAGCCGGGGGTCGTCAATCTCTGGTTGAGCAACCACATTCGTTCATCGGGTTATCACTTCGCGCCCGATCCTTCAAGCCAGGGAGCATGCACGATCGGCGGGAACGTCGCCACCAATTCCGGCGGGCCCCACACGTTGAAGTACGGCGTGACCGTGAATCACGTCATCGGCATCGAGATGGTACTGCCCGATGGCAACGTGGTAACCACCGGCGGACCGGCCGAGGATTCGCCGGGTTATGACTTGACGGGGGTGATCGTCGGTTCGGAAGGGACCTTCGGCATCGTAACGAAAACATGGGTCCGCATCACGCGCAATCCCGAAGCGTACCGCACGCTGCTCGGTGTGTTCGACAGCGTGGACGACGCGACCAACACGATCAGCGACATCATCGGTGCGGGCATCATCCCCGGAGCACTGGAACTGCTTGACCAACTGATTCTGGGCGCGGTTGAACAGGCCTTCAAGTTCGGCTTCCCGCTTGATGCCGGTGCAGTACTGATCATGGAAGTCGACGGCCTGAATGCGGGACTGGACGGCGAAGCAGCGAAGATTGAAGAGATCGCGTTGAGGAACGGCGCGCGTGAAGTCCGCCGGGCTCGCACGGATGCCGAGCGACTGCTGTTGTGGAAATGCCGCAAGCAGGCGTTCGGCGCGGTCGGCCGATTGGCCCCCAGCTATTGCACCCAGGATGGTGTGGTACCGCGGACCAAACTGCCGCAGATGCTGCGCTTCATTCGTGGCGTGGCGGAGAAGTACAACATCCGTATCGCCAACGTGTTTCATGCGGGGGACGGCAACCTGCACCCGATCCTGCTGTTCGACGAGCGCGATGCCGAACAGGTGAAGCGCGTGCTGGAAGCCAGCCATGAGATCCTCAACGAGTGCATCGCCTTGGGCGGCAGTGTGACGGGTGAGCATGGCATCGGGGTTGAGAAGATTGATTTCATGGCGAAGCTGTTTACAAAAGATGATCTCGACATGATGGTCCGCCTGCGCACGGCATTTAATCCCGATAACCGCTGCAGCCCGCATAAGATGCTGCCAACGGCGGGGGCATGCGCCGAATCGAACAAGGTTCAACAGATCAAACCGGGGCGAAGAGCAGCGCTGTGAGAGGTATTCCGTGGAGACGGATTCGTTCTTCTACCTGTTGCTGCGTAAGCTGCCGGAGACGCTGTTCGCGCTATTGCATCTGCCGGTTGCGATGGCGAAGGACTACCGATTCGATGCCGTCGAAGTGAAGAAGGCGTATCGTTTGGACGGGTTGTTCGTGCCCCTGCGCAGTGGTCTGCCGGTATACATCGTCGAAGCGCAGATGCGTGCTTCGCAGAAGTTCTATCCCAATCTGTTCGCGAAGGCGTTCACTTACCTCGAGCAACATGAACCCGATCAGGAATGGCATGCGGTCGCGATCTTTCCCGATCGGGCGAGTGAGCCTCGGCCGCAGCCTGCGTCGGAGGACCTGCTGACTTCCCGCCGGATCAGTCGGATCTATCTCGATGAGATCGATACGCAGTCTAACGAAGTTCCGGGGTTAAAGCTTCTGGAGTTGCTCGGTCGCGACGAAGCCGACGTGGCCACCATTGGTATGGACCTGGCGACGCAAGCATCACATGAGCCGGATTGTGAACGAACAGCCGTGATTGTAGAATTAGTGGTGGAGGCGCTGATGCGCCGCTTCCCGAAACTGACCCGAGACGAGGTTCGACGGATGATCAAGCTGTATCCCATCGAGCAAAGCGTTGCCTACCAGGAAATCTTGCAGGAAGGCCGTGAGAAAGGCCGCGAGGAAGGCCGCGAGGAAGGCCTTGAGAAAGGGGTGATTAAACAGAAGAAGGAATATATCAGCCGACTTCGGAAGAGAGGGCTTAAGCTCAAAGAGATCGCCGACCTGCTCGGCGACCCATTGGCCGAAGTACGCCGGCTGGCACGCCGCTGATCCTCTATCCTCATCGGCCAGTTTTCATTTGCTCCGGATTGCTCACCCTCTGTCAACGAGAGTCACTTGAACGACCCCCATTCCCCGATCGAATCAACGGTGGTTCCAGAAACGCCCGATGACCTTTGCGCAGTGGTACGCGAGTCCGCCACGTCAGGCCGCGCGGTGTACCCGTTCGGCGGCCGAACGATGTTTGATCTTGGTCATGCGCCAGTGAAATCGGGTACTGCCATCGACATGCGTTCGTTGAACGCCGTCATCGACTACCCCGCACGCGACATGACGATCACCGTTCAGGCGGGCATGACGATTGGTCGCCTTCACGAAATACTGGCGGCTGAACGGCAGCGACTTCCCGTTGATGTTCCACTGCCGGATCGTGCCACCCTGGGAGGTGCCATTGCGACAAATGCCAACGGGTTCCGGCGGTTCGGTCTGGGCACGTTTCGCGATTACATCATCGGTATCAGTGCTGTCAACGATCAGGGCGTCGAGATCAAGGCCGGTGGCCGGGTAGTGAAGAACGTGGCCGGTTATGACCTGATGAAGCTGTTCACCGGGTCGCTCGGCACGCTTGGCATCATCACGCAGGTGACGCTGAAATTGAAGCCGGAAGTTGAAGCGAATGCACTCATGACCCTGCCGGTGACTCTCGATCAGGCAGATACGATTCTCGACGTCATGGGCAGAACCCGCACACGACCGGTGGGGGTCGACCTGCTCGATCCCCGTGCGGCAAGTCGCTGTCTGTCGCTGACCGATTCGTGGGTGATGTTGGTGGCATTGGAGGACAATGCCGAAGCAGTGGCCTGGCAGATCAACCAGTTCCGCGAAGAACTTCCCGAGTCGCTGCGATCATCGGTAAAGACTTTAGATTCCGAGAGCGGCAGCGTCATGTCGGCCCTGCGGGATTTCCCGTTGATGGAGGGGCCGACGCTGTCATTCACGGCCAATATGTTGTCGAGTGCTGTTCCCGATTTCTGCAAAGCCGCGTCCGCCGCCATGCTGCGAGCGCATGCGTGCAACGGGATTGTGGAAGGCCACCTCGTGGATGTGACCCGTGATCAGGCGACCGAATTGCTGACGATTCTCGGTCGCAAAGCGGAGGCGGGCAGGGGCAATCTGATCGTCACTCGATGCCCGGCTGAGTGGAAGGCCACCCTGCCGATCTGGGGACGATCGACACCGGACCGGACGCTGATGAAAGCGGTGAAGCTCAAGCTCGATCCGGGGAACGTCTTTAATCCGGGCCGATTCGTCGACGGCATCTAGCGAAGTGAGGAATGTCGAACATGAGCATGGCCACCTTGACAGCACGCGCCATCCCGGCAGTCGAACTGCCCGATGACGAGCCGCTGTATGAAATCATTGATGGACGAAAGGTGGAGTTGCCGCCCACGAGTTCGTACGCCGTCCAGATTGCCAATAAACTGGCCTTTCGACTGAATCGATTTGCGGAGCAGCAACACCTGGGCGATGCGTGGGTTGAGAATCTTTTCAATCTGCGATTGTCATTGGATCGCAATCGACGGCCTGATGTCGCGTTTGTCTCGTACGTTCGCTGGCCGAGTGAACGCCCGCAACCCACCGAGGGCGACGTCTGGGATGTTGTCCCCGATTTGATGGTCGAAGTGGTCAGCCCGAGCGATCGGGCCGAAGAGTTGCAGACCAAGATTCGTGAGTATTTCGACGCGGGTGCCAGTCAGGTGTGGATCATCTACCCGCGAGAACGGATTGCCCAGATCCTTGAAAGCCGTACCCGCATCACCGTCGTCACCGACACGGAGAACTTGACCGGCGGCGACGTCCTGCCCGGTTTTAGTGTCTCGCTTGCCAGCCTGTTTCCACCGACCCTGCCCCGCGATGTTCCGACCGCCCCTACTCCCAACAACGGTAACGCATGATTGCTGACGCTCCCCGGACCACGCTGTCGGTTGTCCAATCGATTGCATCGAAGATCGATTACGAACTGGTGCTTGACTGCGTCCATTGCGGCCTGTGCACCTCGGCATGTCCCACCTACGTTGAGACCGGCAACGAGGCTGACAGTCCGCGCGGTCGCATTTACCTTATGCGTGGCGTCATCGACGGGCGTCTGGAACTGGACGAGACGGTCAAAGACCATCTCGACCTGTGCCTGAACTGCCGGGCATGCGAGACCGCATGTCCGTCAGGCGTTCAGTACGGCAAACTAATCGAACCGTTCCGACTGGGAATGGCCGGGGATGAGCCGGGCCGGATGATGAAGGGCCTCAACCCGCTGCAACGGCTCATGATGCTGAAAATCTTCCCTTCCCGCTTGCGCACCCGGTTGGCGCTCGCGCCGGTCCGCCTGATGCAATGGACAGGCATCGACCGGGTTCTGCAAAAAACCGTCATGAAACTGCTGCCGCGCTCGATGCGCGAGATGCACGGCATGCTGCCGGCCATGAAGAAGCACTACGGCCGGCTGCCGGAATTGCTGCCGGCCGAGGGCAAACGCCGGGCTCGCGTCGCGCTGTTTCTGGGCTGCGTCGCCGATGCGATCTACCCGGAAACGCAACTGGCCACGGCACGCGTGCTGCAGAAAAACGGCTGCGATGTGCTGATTCCGCGATCGCAGGGATGCTGCGGAGCACTTCACTACCATTCGGCCATGGAGCCTGATGCGCGGGTGCTGGCTGCGAAAAATCTTGCGGCATTTGCCGGCGACGATGTTGATGCCATCATCATCAATGCCGCGGGCTGCGGTGCGATGCTGAAAGATTATGAACACCTGATGCACGGCACCGAACACGAATCGGCGGCGAAGAAGTTCGTCTCCAAATCGAAAGACATCACCGAGTTTCTGTGGGAGTTGGGACCGATTGCCCCGACCCATCCGCTGAAGATCAAGGCAACGTATCACGATGCCTGCCACCTGCGGCATGCCCAGCAGATTGCCAGGCCGCCCCGCGCGCTGCTCGAACTGATCCCGGGATTGGAACTGGTGCCATTGCCTGAAAGTGAACTCTGCTGTGGCGCGGCCGGCAGCTACAATCTGACGCAACCGGAGATGGCGGAGAAGTTGGGCGATCGCAAGACGGCCAACATCAGGGCGACTGGGGCGCAAGCGGTCTTCATGGGCAACGTCGGCTGCCTGCTGCAGGTTGCCCGCCACATGAAGAAAACATCGCCCGATATCTGGGTCGCGCACACCATCGACGCTCTGTGGGCCAGTTACAGCGGCGAGATGCCTTGGCAACTGCGAGCTAAAGCAGCCCACCCTGCTTGAGCATCGCTTTCATCTTCTCGAGCTTGTCGGCCGGCAGCGGCCCCAGCGGCGAACGGCTGGGGCCTGCATCCTGGCCGACCAACTTCATAGCCACCTTCACCGGTCCCGGCG
>JBBQII010000255.1:0-6132 GCA_038324795.1 Gemmatales bacterium | reverse complement strand
AGGCCGTTTTATCTGACCCCTGCCCCCTGACCCCTGATTCGGACCGGTCATGCCGGTCCCCCGTTTTGTCCCTCTTGTGCCAACATCCGTTCGTTGGCATTGCCCAGTTTGCCCCGGCTTCCTTTCCAGTTGGTCAGTAACCCGGACGATGAGATAGGACGAGCAAGCCACGGACGGGCCGCATCCGCCGTTACGATTGCCGGGTTGGATTTGTAGGGTCGTAAAGGTCGTTCCCTGTTTTGAGTGCTGAGTTGCAGGACCGACTCGAAACTCGGAAGTTCTGGAGGCCCTGGAGTGCGGGAAGCATTTATGACGAAACCACGCCGAATTCGCAACGATCTCGTACAGTCTCCGCTGGAAACATACTTGCGCGAGATCAACGAGACCGCGCTGCTGACCGCTGATGAAGAAAAGCAGCTTGCCTATCGGATCGCCACGGGCGACACCGAAGCCCGCGACCAGATGGTGCGCGCCAATCTCCGCCTCGTCGTCAACATCGCCCGCGGGTATACCGGCAAAGGCCTGGCCCTGCAGGATCTCATTGAAGAAGGCAACCTGGGGCTCCTGCGGGCAGTCGAAGGGTTCGACCCGTCGATGAACACCCGCTTCAGCACCTATGCCAGTTACTGGATCAAACAGTCGATCAAGCGGGCCCTGGTCAATACCGCCAAGACGATTCGCATCCCTGCCTACATGGTTGAACTGCTCGCCAAATGGCGGCGGGCGACAAACCAGCTTCAGGACGAATACGGCCGACCGCCCACCAATGAGGAAGTCGCCAAGTTCCTCGGCCTGCCGAAGAAGAAGCTCAGCATCATCAAGAAGGCGATCCGCGTCTACAACTCCGCGCCGCAGACCGATCAATCCGAGTCGGGCTGGTCGATCGACGAAATGCTGATGGACGGCAACACGAAGACGCCCGACACCGAGATGGTCGAATCAGACGACCTCAAGCAGGTACTCCAGCTTCTCGACAAGATGGACCCCCGCGAGGCCACCGTCCTTCGCATGCGATTCGGCCTGAACGACGAAGAACCGAAGACGCTCAAGGAAATCGGCGAAAGCCTGGGGCTTACCCGCGAACGCGTCCGCCAAATCGAAAGCGAAGCCCTCGCGAAGCTGAGCGAAAGCCTCACATCAGAATGACAGCGAGCGGGGGGCGTAAGCCCCCTGTTCTTTTTCACCCCTCCCCGTTTCTCCCCGACTTGGCATCCCATCTGCATCATGAACCGGAGACTCACCCACGGTCCCTCCGAGTTTTACATCATGAAAAAAGCCACCCTCCCCAAGAAGCAGATGGAGATCGCCTACGACGAAGCAGGCAGCGGCCCGCCGCTGGTGCTGCTGCACGGCTTCCCGCTCGACAAGTCGATGTGGCAACCGCAGTTGGCCGGTCTGTCGTCGACTCATCGCGTGTTGGCGCCCGACTACCCGGGCTTCGGCGACTCGTTGCCGACCACGGAAGGTTTCACCGTTGAATCCCTGGCGGAAGAAGTGGCTGACTTTCTGGATGCCACCGGCATCACGGGCGCCGTGACCCTGGCAGGTCTGTCGATGGGCGGCTACATCGCGCTGGCCTTCGCGCGTCAGCATCCCGAGCGACTGCGGGCGCTGATCCTTGCGGACACTCGCGCCGAACCCGATGACGAAACCGCGAAGGCCAGCCGCGATGTGATGGCGGAACTGGCTCGACAGGAAGGCGCCGGCGCGGTCATCGGGAAGATGCTGCCCAAGCTGGTAGCCGAACCGAGTTCCGCCGCGGCCGAGACCGTCAAGCAAATCGGCACCCGGCAGCAGGTCGAAAGCATTGTCCACGCGCTGCAGGCGTTGAAAGAACGCCCTGACGCAACACCCGGTCTGGCGGCCATCACCGTGCCGACGCTCATCATCGTCGGCGAGAAAGACGCCATCACTCCACCCGCCATGGCCGAGACGCTGGCCTCGCACATCATCGGCTCAACGCTCGTGAAGATCCCCGGCGCGGGCCACATGAGCAACCTCGAAGCACCCGACGCGTTCAACAACGCTGTGCGCACATTCCTTAAAGGCGAGCGGGGATCGTAAACACAAAGGGAGCTAAGGAGTCGCGCCAGAATAGATTGACGGGTTTGGAGAAGAGGATCACGAAAGCATGAAAGAATGAAAACACGAGAAAGCATGATGTGAATGCCACATTTCTCGTGCTTTCGTCGTTTCGTGCTTCTCTCCATCGGCGGTGATACGGTCCGGCAACTTATTTTGGCGCTGATCCTCGGGGCGCGGGCGGAAACAAAGTCGTCGGAACCACGGTTGCAAAAGTGCCTTTCAAGCCAACCACGAGAAGCTCGAAAAGCACGAAAGCAAAGAATGGATCAACCACGATGATGACAACATCACATGGATTTTGCCTTCATTTCGTGTCGTTCGTGCCTTTCGCGGTCAATCTGCCTCTTCGCGTTGAAAGTGTTCGCAGAGGAGCAGCCCACGCTCCCGTGCGGTCGCGGCTTGCTGGAGACACTGTAGCCGAAGAATCTAACTCTTGAAGGGCCCTTTACGCCCCCCGCTCGCCCATCTGCAGTTGTTCGATCTTGCGGTACAGCGAACTGAGGCCGATGTTGAGCTTGCGGGCTGCATCACGTTTGTCGGGGTTCTGCCGCAGGATGCGTTCGATGTGCAGGCGTTCGAATCGCTCGAGCGCCTTGCTCAGGTCGTCCACGGCAAACGGGTCATCGCCGGGCGGGGCGACGTCCGGCGGCAGATCGGCCGGTGTGATCAGAGTCCCCTCGCCGAAGATCATCGCGCGTTGCAGCACATTGTCCAACTCGCGGACGTTCCCCTTCCAGCGGTTGCCGAGCAGCATTTGCATCGCTTCATGGTTCACCCCTGCAATCCGCTTCCCCATCGTCTTCGCATGGCGGGAAAGCAGAAATGACACCAGTTGCGGGATGTCCTCCCGACGCTCGCGCAAGGGCGGCAGCTTCAGGGTGACCACGTTGAGCCGATAGTAGAGGTCTTCGCGGAAGTGGTGCTGCTCAACTTCGCGCGCAAGATCTTTGTTCGTGGCAGCAATGATCCGTGCCTCGACCGGCACCGGTTCATTGGCCCCGACAGGCAGCACTTCCTTCTGTTCGATGACGCGCAGCAACTTCGCCTGCGTGGCCAGCGGCATCTCACCGATCTCATCAAGGAAGACGCTGCCCGTCCCCGCATGCACGAAGATGCCATCCTGATCGCGGTCGGCTCCGGTGAATGAACCTTTGCGATGGCCGAACAGCTGATTCTCGATGAGTTCATTGGGAATGGCCGCGCAGTTCAGCGCCAGGAACCGCCCGTTGCCCGACTCGAACTTCGATTGCTTGTGGATATACCGTGCCAGCACTTCTTTGCCGGTACCGCTCTCACCGAGAATCAGAACGGTTGATCGCGTGGGAGCAACCCGTCGGGCCAGATCGTAAACGCGCTCCATGGCCGCACTCTTGCCGACGACCGCGTCGCTGTCCTCTTCGCGATGGAGTTCCCGGCGAAGCCACTGGTTCTCCTGCATCAGGTCGCGCATGGTCAGCAAACGGTTGATCTTGCGCAGCACTTCTTCGAGGATGATCGGCTTCGTGAGGAAATCCTGCGCTCCGCGCCGCAGCGCTTCGACGGCATTCTCGACATGCGCGTAGGCGGTGATCAGCATCACGAACGTCTCGGGGCTGATCTCGAGCAGCCGTTGCAGCACGTCGATGCCGTCAATCCCCGGAAGGTTCACATCGCAGATGGCGATATCAAAGCGGTGCTCCTTCGCGAGTTCGAGTGCTTCCTCGCCGCTGCCGCAGACAATGACGCCAAAGCCTTCCTGCTGCAGGTACTCACCCAGGCTGTCGCGGATCAACGGCTCGTCGTCGACGACCAGGATCGATGCCGGCTGAGACTTCCGTGCGGACATGGTTCCACTCCGATGACGCGTTCGTTACTTTCATGTTAGCGGGCATCGCGCGGGCGCAGATCACAATGCGCCGTTTAGCGTTCTTCCGGCCGGCATCACCCGTGGCAATTCTGTCAAGACAGAACGTTCGGGCGTGCACCGACGGATGGGAAAACCGGTCCGAGTTGGCATGGACTTTAGTTGAAATCGGGGGTATTTCCCTTTTTCCGCGTGAAGGAACCACGCTTCGGAATCCCCCGTTGGAGAAGAGCACGATGAGCATTTCCCGCTGGAAGATCATGGCCTGTTCGCTGGGCCTGTCGCTGGCCGGGCTGGCGGTGATTGCCGGGCCCATGAATAACCGCCTGAACGCTCAGTACGATCCGGTCGGCGCCAATCGCCAGGGCGTGTCGAGCTCGACGCCGACCGATGACCCGCCCGCGGAACCTGTTGCCGGCAAGCCGGCGGCCGTCTTCCTTGCACAGGAAACGTTGCCGCCGTTGATCGAAATTGTGATGCCCAACGATGTGCCGGCCATCCCGGCCCCGCCGAGCATCGCACTGGAAACGGTTCCCGAGCCGACCGTCGCTCTGTTCGGCAGCGAAGTCCTGCCGATGCCGCGCGAAGCGGGCGTACCGGCAATCTCCTTTGAGACACCGGCCGTTCCGGAACTTGGGCGTTCCGCCACGCAACCACCGGAGCCGATGCTTCCCGGAGCCGCCTCCGCGCATACGCCTCATCCGATGCACGAGGTGGTTCTGCGTAACCTACCCGTGGAACCGTTGCCCGAGATCACGGTCGTGCCCTCGCCCGGAATTCAGCGGGTGATCTATCCGGTCAAAGTGTCGCGTCCGCCGCCGGTACCCGCGGCCGAAGAGGTGACGATGACGCCAGTGCCGCCGACCACCCTGCCGCCTGAACCGGTTGCGCAGCCGCTGCCGCCCGTGGTTCATGGGGCGCCGTACGTGCAGCCCCCGCAGATGCCCGCGCCGGTCGTACAGCAAACTTCGGTCGCGACCGCTTCGAAGCTGAAGATGCTCGTTCGCTTGAACGATGGCCGGCCGCGCTTCGAGATCCGCAGTAAGGAAAGCACCGAACTGCTGTTCAAGGTCTACGGTGAAAAGGTCGAGATGCAGCCTGCCGAGCAGGGCAAGCCCTCCTCGATGGCCGGCATGTGCGCAACGGGCAAGGTCCGCTTCACCGGTCCGGGCGTTGAAGGCACCTGCGATCAGTTAATCGTGATGTCCGCCACCGGCGAAGTCATGATGAAGGGCAACGTCACCATGAAGTCGAAGCATGGTAAGGCATGGAGCGAAGTGACGGCCGAGCGGATGATCTATCAGATCAGCACCGAAGGCCTGACCACTGTCAGCAGCGGCGTCCGTCCCGCGAGCTACAGCTGGCGCGAATAGTCCAGGCGAGTGAATTGAACCCGACGACGACGGCGTGACCATACGCGCCGCTTTCGTCGGGTTCTCGCCCGGCGTGTTTTATCGGGTGAACGAAACGCTGTGCTGGCGTTCTTCAGTGCTCGTTATCCCATGCGTGATTGCGAGCTGTCGCCGCCAATCGTGGCTCATGGCCGCGTCATGCAGGTCGTGGATGCTGCTGTGGTTGACGATGTTCCCCGTCAGATCAATCGACCGGAGAGTGGCGAGCAGTTCAGAACCGGCCAGCGCCATCGCTCCCGTATCGCTGATGCGATTTCCCGATACGATCAATTCTTCCAGTTGTCCCAGATGGGGCGATTGCGCCAGTGCTGCCAGTCCCGCGTCGCCGATCACGTTGCCCGCGAGGTTCAACGTGCGAAGCGTTCCAACACGAGGCGATTCCGCCAAAGCCCGCGCGCCGACCGGGCCGATGTTATTGCGTCGGAGATCGAGCGCCGGATTGTGCGCCAGCATGCGCGTGAGCAGTTCGCTGCGAGCCAGTGAAGTGACGCCGCTGTCGCCGAGATTGTTGTCTGCAAGCGCCACGGCGTTCAGGTGCGTCAGTCCCTCGGCATTGATGAGAACCCTGACGGCCGAGTCGGTCAGCGCGTTGCCGCTGAGGTTCAGCAAACGCAGGTTCCGAAAGTACGGCGAATCGGCCAGGGCACGAAGTCCCGGCGTGGCGAGCCGCTTGTTGTCTTCCAGGTGGAGTTCGCAAAGGTTGGCAAGATGCGGGATTTCCGCCAGCGCCCGCAGCCCGGCATCCGTTAAGTCATTGAAGCCCAGTTGCAGCGTGCGAAGTTCATCGAGATG
>JBBQII010000254.1:0-6151 GCA_038324795.1 Gemmatales bacterium | reverse complement strand
GTTGGGTTTGGAACCGGAAATACTGACGGTACCGTGATTTACACCGGTGGTGCGACCAGCACGAACAAGTCGTTTCGGATCGGCCGTCTGCATGCCAGCCAAAACACCGGTGGAGGCACATTCATCAACAATGGCTCGGGCGCAGTGGTGTGGACGGGGTCGCAGGATCTTACGGCCACCTCTATTACCTCACCGCGCACGTTCACGCTGGCGGGGAGCAATACCGATGCCAATGACTGGCAGGGAGCTATCGGCGACAACAATGCGGCCTCCCCAATAAGCTTCACCAAAGCGGACGCCGGAAAGTGGATTCTTTCCGGTGCCAACACCTATACCGGCACCACCTCGGTCAACGCGGGCACGCTGCTGATCAACGGCAACCAGTCGCTCGCGACCGGCGCGGTGACGGTTCTTGCGAATGCGACTCTGGGCGGCAGTGGCACCATCGGCGGTGCGACGACGGTCAACGCCAACGGCATTCTGGCTCCCGGCAATAGCCCGGGCGTGCTCAAGTTTGGCAGCACGCTGGGGCTGGCCGGTGTGACGAATATGGAGATCAACGGCGTCACCCGTGGTACTCAATATGATGGTGTCGACGTAACGGGTGCCACCACCTATGGCGGTACGCTGAACCTGATTTTCGGGTCGGCGTTCCTCTCAAGTGCGCAAACGTTTGATCTGTTCGCCCTCACCGGGGGACAGTCCGGTGCTTTCAGCACGATCTCCGTGTCCGGTGGATACAGCGGCATTCTGACATCGGGCGTCACGACGACCATCTCCGGCTATGATTTCACTTTCACCAATTCCACCGGCGATCTGGTGATCGTCGTCCCCGAGCCGGCCACGCTCGGTTTGCTGGCGATGGCTTCAATCGGCCTGCTGCGTCGACGCCGATCGGCTTAGTCATTTATTCGATTCGTCACTTCCCCGTCGTTGCAAAAACGACGGGGGAGTTTTCTAAAGTTGGCGATCAAATGTTGATCCAACCTGCGCCGGATCAGTCTATATTTGCACCGTTGTGAGGTCCGCCGCGATCAGCAGTCGGGTGCCGCAAGCTTCGCAAGCAGCGGCGTGGACAAAGACCTCTGAATCAGCCCCGACCATCGCCTCAGACATTGCCTCGGGAAGAATAACGTGGAGAAACCCATGATGAAGCTGTTTACCGTTTCTGTCGCTACTATCGCACTCCTCCTTGCCGGCGCAACATCGCACGCGCAGGACGGGGCGGGCCTCGAATGCCAGTTCGATCCGGCCAAGGGCCTGGTGTCCGCGACTTATGGCGGCGACACCATCGTCAAGGACGGCGGGATCGTCGTCAAAGGCGTTCGATTGCAGCAGCGCACCAGCGGGGCCGAAGGCGATGAGTTCGGAAACATCAAGTACACCGAAACGCACATCAAGGAACCAGTCGGCGAGCGAACCTTCGATGCCAACAGCAAGACGGTCACCACCCGCTACGAATGGGGCGAGATCGCCGCGCGCTATACGCCGGTGAAGGATCGGCTGACGGTTGACGTCTCGATTCATAACACGACCAAGCAGTACATCAGCGGCTTCTGGCTGGACCTGATGCAGTTTGAGTTGCCCGCCAAGCGCGAGGTCGATGTGAAGATCGGCGCCCAGCAGCGTGCTGTGGATCAGCGCATCGTGCAGGCGTCGTCGTTCGGGAACGGACATCTGATGGTCATGGCGTACGAGACGCTCAAGACGCCGCTGGAGCTATGGATCAAGAAGCCGTCCGGCGACGAAAAGGGATTCCCACTTTTCATGGCCGGCGGGTTGCCGGTGCCGGAACCGGGGGAATACAACGTTCACGATGGGGGCAGTCCTGCCGTCGCACCCGGGCAGACGCTGAGCATCCGCTTTTCGCTCCGATTTGCTTCGGCGCAGACGTCGGTCACCGACCTGATCGCGGATATCAACCAGTCGATGCACGAACTTCACGGCAACGGTGCGAAGTGGACCGACCGTCGTCCGATCGCGATGTTGACTGTCAGCAGCGTTGGGCATCGTACCCCGACCAATCCGCGCGGCTGGTTCCACGATAAGACCGTTGACATCACCACTGAAGCGGGGAAGGCGAAGTTCCACGCACAGGCGATGAAATACGCGGACAACTCGATCAAGGTCATTAAGGATACGGGCGGCCAGGGCATGATCTTCTGGGACGTCGAAGGCTCGGAGAACGACCATGCCATCACCTATATCGGTGATCCGCGCATGGTCAAAGAGCTGGCGCCTGAGATGGATGCCATCGCCGACGAGTTCTTCAAGAAGTTCACCGATGCCGGGCTGCGCACGGGCGTCACGCTCCGGCCGTCGCGGGTCTATTTGGACGAAAAGACCAAGAAATTGGCGCACAATCCGGGCAACGCGTGGCCGGCACCGACCGACTACAACGACCAGAAACCGAAGGAAGTGCCCCGGCACCTTTTCTACCCCATCGCCCAGCGAATTGTGGACAAGATCACATATGCGAAAGAACGATGGGGCTGCACGCTGATCTACATCGACACCAACTTTATTGGGCAGTGGTATACGGAGAACGGCGAGCGGAAAATGGTGCAACTGGCGATGACAGCGGAAATGTACCGCCACATCACCAAGGCGCATCCGGACGTGCTCATCATCCCTGAGCATGTGCGCGGGGCGTTGGGCGAGCAGGAAGCAGGCTATGCGTATGTCGCGCCCTACTTCGAGCTGGATCTGAAGGCATATGGGACCCCCGATCGGATCCGCAGGCTGTTCCCCGGGGCTTTCAGCGTGGTCAACATCGCCGATGGTCCTTTTGATGAGAACCGCGAAGCGTTGTTAAAATCCGTGGCACAAGGCGACATCCTGATGTTCCGTGGTTGGTTCAACGACCCCCACAACGCCAAGACCAAGAGCGTGTACGAAGAGGCCGCGCGGATGCGTCCAACGACGGCCCCTCGCTGAGAGGTGTCGAGGGCCTTAGAACGGATTTCACGCGAGCATAGCGAACGCTGGTATTGTCATTCTGAGCGTACTCGCGAAGAATCCAGCGGCTACGTCGAACCAGCCAGATCCTTCGCGAGTACGCTCTCAGGATGACAGAAGTTTCGATCGACGCGACGTGCGTCTGAAATCGGCTCCAGCAGTCGCGTTCATGGGGTCATGAAATGAAGTATCACGGGATCATCCCGCCGCTGGTCACACCGCTGTGCGGGCGCGACAGCCTGGATGTGGCGGGTTTGGAGAAGTTGCTGGAGCATGTCATTGCCGGCGGGGTTCACGGCATGTTCGTGCTCGGCACGACGGGAGAAGGACCGGGCCTCAGCTATCGCCTGCGACGCGAGATGATCGAACGCACGTGCCGGGTGGTCAATCGGCGTGTGCCAGTCCTTGTCGGCATCACGGACACCGCGTTTGTCGAATCGCTGAACCTGGCGGCGCACGCTGCCGATGCCGGTGCTGACGCGGTGGTGGTGGCACCACCTTACTACCTGCCCGGGGGCCAGCCGGAGTTGCAGGAGTACCTGGACCATCTGGTTCCGGAACTTCCGCTGCCGGTTTTTCTCTACAACATGCCTGCGCTCACAAAGGTCGCCTTTGAGCGGGAGACAGTCCACCGCGCGATGGATGAAGCTCGCATCATCGGCCTGAAGGACAGTTCCGGTGATATGTCCTACTTTCGCCGGATCGCCGCCCTTCTTCCGCAACGGCCGGATTGGACGCTGCTCATGGGGCCGGAGGAACTGCTCTGCGAGTCGCTGCTTGCCGGCGGGCACGGCGGGGTCAGCGGTGGCGCCAACCTTCGCCCACAGCTCTACGTTCAAATGTACGAAGCGGCCAGAACCGGGAATACCGCCAGCCTCCGCGTATTGCAGCAACAGATCATGGAGATGAGCGAAAAACTATACCACATCGGCCGGCATCCTTCGGCGATCATCAAGGGGATCAAATGTGCGTTGTCGCTGCGTGGGATTTGCGATGATTTCATGGCCGAACCGTTCCACCGGTTTCGCGAGCCCGAACGCAACGACGTCCGCGCGGCGCTCGCGGCGATTGGATTGGCATGAGGCCAAACGTCGTCCTCTTTCTCGCGTCGGATTTGGGCTACGGCGATTTGGGGTGCTATGGCAACACCTGCCATCAAACGCCCCACATTGATCGACTGGCGTCGCTGGGCACGCGCTTCACCGACTTCCATTCCAATGGCGCGTTGTGCAGCCCGTCGCGCGCGGCGTTGATGACCGGCCTGTATCAGCAACGGGTTGGCATCGAGTTCAGTCTCAACCATCACGCGCGCGACATGCCAGCAATGGACGCGAACGCTTCCACGTACGGGCACGCCTTCAAGAATGCCGGCTATGCGACCGGCTTTTTCGGGAGCTATCATACCGGCTACCTGCCGACGAACTCGCCGCAACAACTAGGGTTCGATGAGTTTTGGGGGCTGTGCGGCGGGGGGGATCATCACTCGCATGTGACGCGGTGGGGCAAGCCAAACTGGTGGCACGGCGAAGAGTTGGTCGCGGAGGAAGGCTACGCCAGCGATTTAATTGCGACTCACGCCATGGATTTCATCGCGGCCAACAAAGACAGGCCGTTCATCGCCCACGTCGCTGACTGGGCGGTTCACTTTCCGTGGCAGGGTCCGCACGATGCCCCGGTCTTTCTCCCCGGTCAGACCTACGACTCGCCGGAAACAAAATACGGAACGCGCCCCGATCGCCGACAAGCCTACCGGGAGATGATTGAGGCGATGGACGCGAACGTCGGGCGGATTGTGGACTGCCTCGACCAGCTCGGGCTGACCGAGCGGACGCTGTTCCTGTTTGTGTCGGATCACGGCGGCATGCATCTCGTCGCGAACAATCAGCCGCTTGCCGGCGCGAAGAACTCGCTTTTGGAAGGCGGCCACCGCATACCGGCGATTGCCTGCTGGCCCGGTAAGATCGCCGCGAACCGGGTGGTGGATGATACCGCCATGCTCTTCGATCTGTTTCCGACATTTGGGGAACTGTGCAGTCTGGCGGTTCCTGACCGACTCGATGGCATCAGTCTCTGGCCGTTGCTAGTGGTGTCCGCCAAACAGTCTATAACTTATCTTGCTTTCATTTGAGCCCGGCGTGCCCGCTTCACCTTGGCCAGGATGTCTTTGGCGGTGGCGGTCCAGATGAACGGCTTTGGGTTCTCATTGTGCTGGTTGATGTACTCGTCGATCGCGCCGATCAGATCATCGACGTTGTAGAAGCTGCCTCGGCGGATCGCATTCTCGCTTAGGTCGCGGAAGAACCGCTCCACCATATTCAGCCAGGATGCCCCTGTCGGGGTGAAGTGGAACACGAACCGAGGATTCCGCCTGGCCCACGCCTGCACCTTTGCATGCTTGTGCGTGGCGTAGTTGTCGCAGATCAGGTGAATCTCTTGGTCCGCCGGCACCTGCGACTCGATCAGCTTCAGGAACTTGAGCCACTCCTGGTGTCGGTGGCGAGGGTGGCACTCGCTGATGATCGTGCCGTCCCGCACGTTCATCGCCGCGAACAGCGAGGTGGTGCCATTGCGCGTGTAGTCGTGGGTCATCGTGCCGCAGCGGCCCTTCTTCATCGGCAGCCCCGGCTGGGTGCGGTCTAAGGCCTGGATCTGGCTCTTCTCATCGCAGCAGAGCACGACCGCGTGTTCTGGCGGCGACAGATACAGCCCCACGATGTCCTTGAGCTTCTCGGCAAACTGCGGATCGTTGGACAGTTTGAACGTCTCGCTGCGGTGGGGCTTAAGTCCATGTTCCCGCCAGATGCGGCCGATGGTCGAGTCGCTCAATCCCGTGGCTTGTGCCATCGTGGATCGACTCCAATGCGTGCGGCCTTGGGGCTTGTCCCGCAGCGTCTTTTGGACGATGGCAACGCGGCGAGCATCATCGACCCGCCGCTTGCGTCCAGACCGTGGCGCGTCCTTCTCAATACCAGCCAACCCCGACGCGGCGTAACGCTTACGCCAACGAGCGGCCTTCTGGCGGGTCAATCCCATCCGTTTCGCGATCTCCTGATCCTCAAGCCCATCGGCCGCATGCAGCACGATCCTGGCCCGCTCCGCCAGCCGAACCGGGACCAGTCGCCCTCGCTTCAATTCTTCGAGCTTGAGCCGCTGGGAATCGTCCAGAATGATGGGAGTCGCTCGTCGCATGCCA
>JBBQII010000253.1:0-6158 GCA_038324795.1 Gemmatales bacterium | reverse complement strand
ACCACCGTCGTCGTTGCGGAAAGGCAGGTCGAATGTCGGCAGGCCATTGGGCGGGAACTTGGTTCCGGGCGGGTGGAACTCGACTTTGTACATCGGCGAGCCAAGTGCGTGATGGATTGGCGTGGTATCGAGATAGCCCTGCCGCATGCCGCCGGCCTGGTAGAACTGGCAGTCGTCGTCGGGGCCCTTGGGCAGCGCCTTGATGCGCATCAGTTCGCCGTTCATGTAGAGATAGTCATCGATGTTCAATTCATTCCATGCTTCCAGGCGGATGCCGGGGGCGGCCGAGTCGTTGTCGCGGAAGGTGGAGTAAGTGCGTGCCGTGCCCCGCAGCGTGGCTCGCAGTACCGGCTTGTTCCGCATGTCGACGATGTCGATGGTGGAATCAAGTGGCGAACCGTGCCGGCGGGCATCGACTTCGACGATGAGCCGCTGGCCCTTCTTCGCGGGGAAGTCAACCGCGTGCACGGCATTCGGTTGATCGACAATCCCCGTTGCGGAACCCGGGACAGCGATGACGGCCTTATCGTTCGTCACGCCGACTTGCGGGAACTCGTTGACCAATACCTGGACTGTTCCCAGCGGTTTCTCAGCAAGTTCAGGTAGCAGCACGTTCAGCTTCTTGTCGATTGCAGCATCCGGCGGGACGGTCACACTGACGATGCTCTTCGCCCCGAGATTGACGCCCAGCAGTTGCACCGGCGAAGTCTTGCCTCGTTCGACACTTAGCGGAGAAATGCCCAGCACCAGCGGGAACGGACCGGCACTGACGCGATAGGTGAAGTCAGCCCCGCCGCGGAAGTCCTTGTCGCGGATGCCGAGCGCGTAGGTGCCGGCTGCTTCAAAGCGATAGCCCAGCAGACCCTTGCCCGATTCTTCCAGTACCCGGCCGTCGGCATCGGTCAGTTCCAGCACCGGTTCCAGTTTGGAACTGCCGGTCAGCACCTGCACTGCCAGTTCCTGCCCCTTGGTTGCCGTGAAGCGGAAGTAGTCGGCATCGCCGGCTTTGTTGATCGAGCCGACGAGTGTGGCAGGCAGTTCGATCTTCAGGCCGATACGCGGCGAGTCTTTCGGCCCGGTCTCAGTCAGCACGCGATAGCGATCGATGGCGAACGGCAGCAATGCTGAGGTCCCCGCTGCCGTTGTGATCGACAGATTCGCGAAGCCGGCTGGCGAAGCGGCGGGCACGGTCAGTTCGAGCGTGACGCTGTCGGCCTTGCGTTCCAGAACCTTCGCGGCGACCTGATTCATGTCGACGTTCACCGACGTCACATCGGCGAGATTGCTGCCGACGATGGTCACACGCGTCGTCGTCCCGCGCTGGCCCGCTTCGGGCGACAACTTGTTGATCGCGGGCAGCTTCGGCTTGGCCGGCAGCGGTTGGAACAGCACTTTGCCGTCAACCGCGTTCTTCAGCTTCAGCGTGCCGTCGAACAGGCCCACGGCCACCTGCTTCTGATCGGGACTGACGGCCATGCTGAGCATCGTCTCGCTCTCCGGCGGGAAAACGAGACGTTCCTTCACGGTGGCTGCGTCCCACACTTTCAGGTTCTTGCCTTCGCTGATGGAATAGAGCGACTTGCCATCATTGGAGTAAGCAATGCGAGTGACCGGTTGCGTATGCGCGAACACCGAGAAGGCGAGCTTGCCGCCCTCGGCATCGGCCTGCCAGATACGGATGCTCTTGTCGACACCGGCTGCCGCGAGATGCTTGCCGTCCGGACTCCACGTCGCGGTGTAGACCCAGTCGGTGGAATCGCCGAGTGTGTACAGGCGCTTGCCCAAAGCGACGTCCCACACCTTGACGGCCCGGTCGGCGGCGGCCGAGGCGAGCAACTTGCCGTCCGGATGGAACGACAGCGCATAGATGGTATCGCTATGGTCTTCCAGTAAGCGAGGCTCGGTTGGTTTTTCGACGTTCCAAAGCTTGATGACGCGATCGTACCCCGCCGAGGCGAGCGTCTTGCCGTCGGGGCTGAAGGTTAACGCATAAATGATGTCCTTATGTGCGGCCGGTAGATCATGCAGCAGTTTGGCCGACTGCCCCTGAAACGAGTAGATGCGGATGACGCCCGACTTGCCGGGCTCGCCACCGGCGATGGCAAGTCGATCGCCAGGAGCGTTGAAGGCGAGAGCGGTTACTCGCCCGGTCTGGCCGGGCAACTCGCCGACATTGTCGCCCGTGGTGGAATTGACGAGAAGAGCCCGATGCAGCGTCCCCGCGACGAGGATCGTCCCCACAGGGTGGTATGCCAGAGAAGGCACCGGCGGCGCGGCATTGATTTTGCTATCTGCATTGACAATCGCGATACAGCAGATGATCAGGATTGTTTTCATGCGAGATTCCGTGCAGTTTCAGTCATTTCGGTGGTTCAGCCAGCGCGGCTTCAATGGAGACCAGCGGCAACAGAAGAACTCGGGCGTTATCGATCAGCGGAATGGCACCGTAGGAGGCATACCACGCCGCGACACGATCATTCTTTGCATCTATAAGCAGTGCGACACCGCCAACATCTTCGGCAACGCGAAGGCAACGTCGCCCCGCGGCAAGCAGCAACTTGCCGCCGAGTCCGTGCCCCTGAACCGCGGAATCGACAGCCAACCGGGCAAGCCGAAACACGGGCACGTCATGGCGGGCCATTCCTTTTTGTACCGTCGCCGGAGTGCGGGCGTACTCAATCGAGGCGGGGCAGAGTGTATAGAAACCGAAGATCTTCTTCCCTTCGCTGGGAGAAGTGGCCACGAACGTTTTAGCCGCCCCCCGATCGTGACTCTGTCGTGCATGCCGCTGCAGAAACTCGTTCAGGTCAGTTTCGCCGCAATCGAAAGCGGCCCGATCATGTTTCCGATTGATCGGTTCCTCACGCCATTCGGGCAGGCTCACGACA
This sequence comes from Gemmatales bacterium, assembly GCA_038324795.1. Classification (GTDB taxonomy): domain Bacteria; phylum Planctomycetota; class Planctomycetia; order Gemmatales; family Gemmataceae; genus JAIOQJ01. Next base: position 3,270 of record JBBQII010000253.1, on the reverse strand, counting down.
ACCCCGGTAGACCCCGGGCCGCTTTGCGAAGCTTGGCATTCGGGGCTGGCGGATTCTCCAAAGCCTCAAGAACGATCAGGCTGTCGCGTTCCGAAAGTTTCACGCGTTCATGTTTGGCGATCACTGTCTCGGCCTCGCGCAAGGCGGACTGCAGAATGAACGATGTCATGTCCGTTTGCGCGAGCGCAACAGCACGCATGAGGATCGCTTTGTCAGCGGGACGGACCCGCATGGCGACGCGCTGGTTATTCTCGATAGACGTTCGCGGCATTGAAAGGTCTCCGGTCTTGTACGCACTGAAAGCGTACAGTCGACTCCTGGCAATTTCAAGAGCGTTCCTTACAGATCCCCTTATCCGTCAATGATTAAACATAAACTCCCGCGTTGACAGTACCGCCCAGAACAGGTCCTCGAAGGCTTCGCGTCGCGAGTTTGCATCGTTCGGCGGCAGTTCGGCGAAGACTGACAAGCACTTCTTCATCTCATCGGGCTTGGGCGGTCGGCTCAGAGCAATGGTGAAGACGCGTAGGATTGCCTCTTCATCGCCGATCTTCTTCTCCAGCCATTCGTTGACGCGCGCCGACTTCGCCCGCAGTTTGTCGTTCAGCGCCTGGCCGTTGTTCATCATCAGCGCCTGGCCGACGGTCGCATCCTGCTGGCGTTCGCACGAGCAGGTCGCCAGGCGGTCGGGCCGCCCGAACGCATCGAGGAACTTTGATGCGACACGCGAGTCGGGCAGTTGCATCGCCCGGGTGCCCACGGGATAGTTCGTGGTCGCCTGCGTGCCGCCTTCTACCCCTGTGTAGACAAGGTTGAACACGGTGGGCGACGCGGTCACCTGCGACAGGCAATCGAGGATCACTTCGCCCGACATCCGCCGAATGAGGTAGCTCGAGTAGTAGCGATTGTCGTCTTCGTTGCCTGCAATCTTTGCGCTCGATCGCTGATACGCTGCCGACGTCATGATTTGCCGGATCAGGCGTTTGACGTCGAACTTGTTTTCGACGAAATCCTTCGAGAGGTAGTCGAAAAGTTCTCTGTTGCTGGCCGGGTTGGTCTCCCGCAGGTCGTCCTCGGCTTCGACGAGTCCGCGCCCCATGAAGTTGCGCCAGACTCGGTTGACGATTGCCTTTGCAAAATACGGGTTGTCCTTCGCGGTGAGCCAGTTCGCGAAGTACTCCCGGCGATGGCGCGGGTCGTCGAGCGCGAGTGACTTGCCGTCGAGCGGGGCCGGCGGCATCGGCACGTTCAAGCGCGGGTGCAGCACATCGCCACCGGGTTGCTCGAAGACAATCACTTCGCCGGGCCGTTCGCCATTCTTCAGGCCCACACGCGAGAACAGGTTCGCCAGCGACCAATACTGGTCCTGCGTCCATTTCTCCAGCGGGTGGTTGTGGCAGCGGGCACACGTGATCGACATGCCCAGAAACGTGACCGCCACCGATTCGGTCAGGTCGGCCGTGTCCTTATGCAGGGTGTAGAAGTTGCCGCCGCCCTGCTGCAGCGTGCTTCCGGACGACAGCAGAACATCACGCGCGAACAGGTCCCATGGTTTGTTGTCGGCCACCGATTGTCGCACCATGCGATAGAACGACCACATGGCCGGCTGTTGCAGTTTGCGGGTCGAAACCAACATCAGGTCGGACCACTTGTACGCCCAGTAGTCAGTGAACTCGCTGCGTTCCAGCAGGGCATTCACCAGTTTGGCCCGCTTATCAACCGACGTGTCGGCCACGAATCGCTCGACTTCTTCGGGCGTCGGCAGGATGCCGGCGGCATCGATGAACGCCCGGCGGATGAACTCGCGGTCGTTGCAATCAGGCGATGGCGGCAAACGCAGGGCCTGCAACTTCTTCAACACCAATTCGTCGATCGTGTTATTGCGGCGGGAATCTGCATAGACATTATCGGGCACCTGATTGCCGAACGGCGAGGTGACGGTCATCGTCGAAACGACCGTGCCGAAGCCGACGGTGATGGCTGCCTCGCCGTGTCCTGCAACGGTGACCCGCCCCTCTTCGGTCACCTTGGCAACATCTTCGTCGCTGCTGCCGAACCGGCTCCAGCGCGTGACATCAAGCACCCGGCCATCGCTGTAGAATGCCCGCACGATGACCGGCAACTCCTTCTTCACTGCGAGCACGGCGGTTCGCGGCAGCACCTCGATTCGATCGAGCTTCGCATCCGCGTCGCCTGGCGGAAGCGCCCCGGCCTTGATCCAGTCGAGGACCACGTTGTACTCGGCCTCGTCCGCGATGAGCCGACGTCCGCCGGAGTGCGGCATCAGGCGGGCACCCTTCTGAAGAATCAGACTCTTTTCGGGCTCGCTGCGATCGACCCGGCGGGCCAATGCCTGACGGGTGAGAACGAAGTGATCGGTATCCGGATCGTAGCCGCGCAGCGACAACTTCAATCCGCCCTTACCCGCGAGCGCCCCGTGGCATGCCCCCGAGTTGCAACCGGCCCGCGTCAGGACGGGGATGACTTCGTTGCGAAACGAGGGCGGGTCGAGCGTATCGGCTTTCAGCACACGTACTTTCGAAGTGGCCGTCCGGCCATCGGGCAGCGAGGCGGTGATGATCGTATCGCCGTTGCCGACGGCGCGAGCCTGCCCTTCTTCGACGATAACAATTTTTGGATTCGACGACGTGAAGATTGCCCCTGATGACATGTCGGCAACCGCGGCCCCATTCGATTCATCGACGATCAGCAACCGCTGTGTTGCCTCGGGGCCGGTCAAAGCGATCGCGTTCGGGTGCAAACGCAAGTCGGCAGACTGGGCGGATCGTCCATTGACGAGCAGAAGCAGGACGGCGGTAATCGAAAGTGTTCGCATCGTGGATGACACCGGGGAAGGAATGCAGGTTGATTAACTCTCGAAAGCCGCGGGATCGGGTAACGTGCCTGTTTCAACTGCGTGGCGCATGTCGGCGGGGGTCGAGTCCCACGTACTGAGGTACGTTTTCTCCAGCGGCACCCGCACATGCCGACCCGCGGAGAGGAACAGCGGCATGTCCGGCAGACAATCACCCACAGCGATCGGCTCAATGTACGCGACCGATTCTGGACCGACTTCGTAGGACGCCAACAACCGATCTTTGCCGGCGGGGAATACAAACTCTTCTTCAATCACTTCGTCCCATATCAGTTGATGAATGCCTGACGGGTCGCGTGATGTCGGGGGAAACAGATCGATGACCAGCAAGTGAATGCCCTGCCGCATCAATAGCGCGGCCTTGTCGACGAAGTCCCGCAGCGACGAGCGGCTGT